>NZ_LUKH01000003.1:0-187961 GCF_001593695.1 Leisingera sp. F5
AGGAATGTCCGGGAATGGTTTGCCGCCCGAAATCAATTCGCTATCATGTTCGAGGAGCGCTTCAATGCGTGATCGTATCTGAAACCTGCATGGGCCGGGTCAGATACACAGAGTTCATGACACTCCCGTCGTTTCCGCATCTGACGCGGCCGGCGCTCCATCGGTGTCTTCAGCGGCATGGCATCTGGCGCTTGCCGGATGTCGAGGGTGACAAGCCAAAGCGGCAGCGGTTTAAGCGCTACCCCATCCACAGCCCGGCAGTGCATGTTCACATGCATGAGAGGGGGCTTCTTTCATATCGACATCGCCGAGATTCAGACGGTGGAGGGCAAGCTTTATCTCTTCGCGGGCATTGACCGGACCGGCAAGTTCGCTGTCACCACGACTCGTGGCCAAGGCAGATCGCAAAACAGCCTGGGAGTTCCTCGAACATCTGCTCAAGGCCGTTCCCTACCGGATACATACGATCCTGACCGAGCGCGCCATTGATGGCGCCATTGGTTCAAGCCCAATGGCGGGCGGCATCCAGTTCGCCGAGCAGCCCCGCAACCGGAACACAGCATATTCGCGGCAGATGCGCGTCGGCATGATCTGCGAGGCCAATGAGATCGAGCAACGGCTGACCAAGCCAAACCACCCATGGAGCTGCGAGGAAAGGCAAACAGTCCGGGGGACTGTTTGCCCGAGCGGCGGCCAGGTCGAGCGGATGAACCGAACGATCAAGGAGGCGACCGTCAAACGTTTCCACTACGGCAACCTCGACCCGTTGCGAACACACCTTGCCGGTTTCATGGCAGCCTGCGACTTCGGCCGCAGTCTCAAGACGCTGAACGCGTCTCACGCCCTGCGAATACATCTGCAAGATATGGGCTTCTGAGTCAGATCGATTCACCCTGAATCCGATCCACCAGATGCCGGTACTGAACACCTATGGGGCATAGCCTTTGCTGCACAGCCGTTCCGCTACGCCTCAGTCTGCCATTCGGTACCGCCGCTGATCCAGGCAGAAAAGACCTGTGGCGTGACGCAGGGGCGCATGCGGTTGGGGGATGCGGCTGCAGATCTGCATACCGCACAAGCGGCGCGACCAGCCTCGCCTCGCTGGCCGGTGCGCTGCGGGCTGGCGGGACTGTTGGCAGGGCTAGAGCTGGCCGGCATTATGCCTCTGCACTTTCCCCGCGCTCTTGTTCTTTGCCGTTCATCCCGGACCTGCTCATCCGAGAGATGACTGGCGGTTCCAATGAGGCTGCGGCAGTCAATGCAGCCTCTATGCCACTGTTTTAGTATCCACTTTCTGAAGCAAACCCTCCGGCTTCCAGCCGGAACCGCTTTAGCGTGAGGGAATCCGGTAAGGCCATGCAATATGATACCGGCAAACACTGCGTTTTCTGCCACCGCTATCACATCGTGCGGTCCGCCAAATACCGCTGCAAGGTGCTGCGCGGGGCGTTGCGTCTGCGGGTGCGCGACATTTGCCGCCAGGTCTGTACTGAGAACGGTGTCAGCCTCTTGCGCGGGGTGCTGTCGGGCGGCCACGTGCATATGTTCGTCCCGGTGCCGCCCAAGTTGGCCATTTCGGATCTGGTGCGCAAGATGAAGGGCCGTTCGTCTTACCGGGCGCAGCGGGAATTTCCGGCGATCCGCAGACGCTACTGGGGCTGCCGGTAGTCGCTCAGTATTTGGGCCACTGCCGGCCGTTGCGGCGGGGATGGCCAACGCCGAAACAGCATAACCGGAAGCGGGATGCCTGCAAGGCCGATCACCATTCTGGTCATGTGCCGGTTTCCTTGGGGTGGCCGGATTGCATCGAGGTTTCAGTTTGTTATTAGAACACGGGACAGGAAACCGCATGGCTGCTATCCGCGTTGAAGACTCCGGGGGAAGGATCTCTGGAAGTTCTTTCTACTCAGCAGGTATGGAGCGGAATGCAGCCACGGTCTGCCTTAACTGTTACAGGGCTGCCTGCTGCGGGAGGGAGGAGTACTGCTATCAAGCCGTTTCCTGTGCCAGCCCGGCCTCAAGGTCGATTGTGAAGCCGATCGTAGTGCCCGTGTCCGCCTCCGGGTCGCACCAGATCGTTCCGTTGTGACGCTTGGCGATCTTGGCGCAGGTCGCCAGGCCCAAACCGCTGCCTGGTTGATCACTGCCACGCTGCAGCCGCTTGAAGGGTTCAAAAATCTTTTCCCGGTATTGCGCTGGAACGCCGATACCGTTGTCCGCAACGGATATCATCAATCCGGACCCGGCGCGTTCCGCCGTTACGGAAATCTCAGCGGTTTTGCCGCCGCTGTATTTGATCGCATTACCAATCAGGTTTTGCAGCAATTGCACGATGTCCGGCGGGAAGCACAAGCCAGCCAGCCTGTTGGAGTGCCATGTTATCCGGGCGCCGGATTCCGCAAGATCCTGCGCCAAGATTGCCCGTAAGCTGTCAAAGAGGCTGTCGACGGTCACATAGGCAGGTTTGCCATTGCTGTGCGGGTTGATATGGGAGGCCGGCCCTTCGATCAGTTCAGATGTTTTGCGCACCGATTTTTTCATCAATTCGAATTGCCGGGCCATCTCCTCAAGATCGCCGTTCTGGTAATCCTCGTGTATTTGGTCGCTGAGAAACTTGATGGCCCGGATTGGCGCCCGCATGTCATGGACCAGCACATCGGAGAAAAGGCGCAGCTCGTTCTGCTGTTCCTGGATCCGCCAACGCATGTCTGCGACTTTCTGCCCGTTCGTGATCATCCGCATCAGGGCTTCGGAAGTGATCGCAGATTTAGGAATGTAGTCGCTGGCGCCGGCCAAAATGACACTTTTGGCGATTTCTTCGTCTCCCTGACCGGTCGTCATGAACAAAACCGCCCGCGGCCAGGTTTCGGTCAGCTGCGCAATCAGGTCGAGCCCGGTGCCATCCGGCAGGAGATAGTCCAGCAGGATCACTTCCACGGGAAGACCGGAGTGAGACAGGGCATCCTCTCCGCAGTCGGCCTCAATCACATTGGCATCCGGATAGAGATGCTGCAGCAGCCTGCGCGCAAGCTTCCGGTCTCCGGCGTCATCATCAATGACTAGGATGTTGAGGACCGTCATCGGACACCTTTCTGATGTGGATATCGGGCAGTTCTACAATCCGCCAGTAATTGTCGAGGGTTGCCATCAAGTCGACAAACATGTCGCCTGCCTTGGATTTGAGAATGTACCCGGCGACATTATTGGCGTAGGCAGCAGAAATGTCCCGCTCATCGGCAGAGGTTGTCAGCACAATAAAAAGAACCTTGTGCAGCACCGGGTCAGCGCGGATTTCCCTTAACAGCTCAATCCCGTTCTTGCGGGGCATATTGATATCGCTCAGCACGACGAAGTTGGGTGGCGGCACCTGGTTCATTTCACCGCGCAGGAAGGCCAGGGCCTCTACACCGTCCACGAACCGTTTGATCGGGTTGGCAATCCGGGCTCGGTCGAACGCACGGTGCAGGGCTTTTGCATCACCGTCATCATCTTCGACAAGGATGATGTTCAGGGCCGGGCGGTCGGCGGTTTGGGAACTGGAAATCATGCTGCCATATCCTTCATTAGCGCTTTCTGCGGCCACTTCATCTTGCAGCGGGTCCCTTTGGGATGTCCTGGTTGAGGCCCGGCATTACCGCAGCCTGTTTCTGTAGCCGGCGTCTCGGAGCGGGGCAGTCTGCAAGGGGATGCCGCAGGTGATTGCCCCACTTGGCACAAAAGACAGTGAACACAATTTCGGCCTTCAGTTTCATGGACCCCTTGGACATGTCTAAGGGTCTTCTGCACCGGAGGTGCAAAGCAGGATTTTACTGGATCATGCTGGGATTCGCTTTTGCAGTAATTTCCCGCGTGTCTGAGATGACGCTTTCCAAATCATCCATAAATACAACCAGATCTTTGCAGCTTCGCTCAAGCTAGTGAGACGTCGGATAAAATGGCGGATGGCACGGTGTCATCCTGCCGGGCTTGTGTCTTGACCATTCGAACACCGGCAAGCGTGCGGCTCAGCAGCAGCCGAAGGTCAGGCCCGCAGCCGACAATGAAGCGCTTGAAGATCCGCCGCAGCTCGTTTTAAGATGCGCGCGCACTGCTGAGCTGGCCATAAAGCGCACGCCGTTCAATCGCGGAGGCAATGGATTTGATCAGCGTGTCGGCGGACAGCTCTTCCTTGACGATGTAGTCGGCGCAGCCGCGGCGCATGGCTTCAACGGCAATTTGATAGTTGGTCATGCTTGTCAGCATGATCGGCACGGCCTGGACTTGTTCTTCATGCGTCAAGAGAATTTTGAGTGCGTCAAGCCCGGTATCCATGCCAAGGTTATGATCCAGAAACACCAGATCAAATTGCTC
The DNA here is from genome assembly GCF_001593695.1 of Leisingera sp. F5. NCBI lineage: Bacteria > Pseudomonadati > Pseudomonadota > Alphaproteobacteria > Rhodobacterales > Roseobacteraceae > Leisingera > Leisingera sp. F5. Next base: position 4,351 of record NZ_LUKH01000003.1, read on the forward strand.
GATCTCCAGCTGCTGGCGCATTTCTTCCAGGTTGGCAGCCTCAAAGAACTCGGCCTTCATTCCGGCTTTGCGGCACAGTTTGTTCAGGCGAAGCCTGTCGATTTCGTCATCGTCCACAGACAGGATGTTGAGTATGACCGGCTGCAGAGCCGGCGGGGCAGTCATGTCCGAAAGGTTAGCATTTCTCATTCTGTTCCCATTGTGAAACACATTTTGCCCGAGGATGTGAGTGTCCGGAGCTACCCGTATAAGAATAGCGTGCCACATAGCGGCTATCGCATAGGTTAATTATCCTGACGAATTTGACTTAAGAAAGCCGAGGCCACGGATAGAGCGTCGGCTTTTGCGCTGAATTGCGCTGTGGCTCCTCCATTTTGGGACGTCTTTGCGAGGCGGGGGGATTGGTCCGGTACCAATGCTGCCGCCCTGCAGGAATGAGGAAGATGCTCTGTATTTTGGGCAGAGCTGCCGCCGCAAAGGCAGCCGCACCCATTTTGACAGGCCAAAATTCAAAGCTGTTTTGCAGGTATTTTGCGCTTGCGGACCCAATCCGCAGCAGAAAACAGTAGAATCTGGGGCCGGGCATGCCGCTCAGCATCGTTTACGGCGGACAAAGCGGCGGCGTCAGCCCCTTGCGGTACGGAGAGCGGTGGCAGGCTCTTTTAGAGAGACGCGGAACACAGAAACAGGCATTTTCGGGCCATCAAGAGACACAGTTCTTGCGGCTGGGGTCAAAAGTTCTCCCATTTGGCGATACCGTCCGTTCCTGTTGATGCAGAGGCGAAGGACTGATCTGTTGTGAACGTATCCGCCGCTGAGTTGTCCGCGGGCGTGCTGCTCCCGGCAGGCATTTGAATGCTCTGCGCAGTCTGCGATTGGCCTTTGATCGTGAAATGCGCCACAAGTTCTGCCAGTTTGCCGGCATCGCTGTTCAGCATGTGCCCAGCGGCGGTTGCCTGTTCCACCATTGCCGCGTTCTGCTGGGTCACCTGATCCAGCTGAGTAACACCGGTGTTGATCTCATGCAGGCCTGTCGACTGCTCCGCAGCCCCTTCGGCAATTCCGGAGACAAGCTCTGTGATATGAGCAACCCGCGACACGATCCTTTGCAGCGCCTCGCCGGCCTTGCCGACCAGATCGACCCCGCGCTCCACCTGTTTGGAACTGTCGCCGATCAGCGTTTTGATCTCCATTGCCGCGTCCGAAGACCGCTGCGCCAGCGCGCGCACTTCAGAGGCGACTACGGCAAACCCCTTGCCGGCTTCGCCTGCCCGCGCGGCCTCGACGCCTGCATTCAAGGCCAGCAAGTTGGTCTGGAAGGCGATATCGTCAATGACAGAAATGATCTGCGAAATGTGGTTCGAACTCTGCTCGATCCCGGTCATTGCGGAAACGGCATTCCGGACAACGGCGTCGCTGGTCTCAGCTTCCGAACGCGCTTCGTCCATGGTGGCCTCGACGCTGCGGGCGCCGTCTGCGGCGGATTTCACCGAAGCAGTCAGCTCATCCAGGGCTGCGGCCGTCTGTTCCAGCGTTGCTGCCTGGCTTTCGGTGCGGTGCGACAGATCATCAGATGCTTGACTGATCTCGGCAGCGCCGTTTCGGATACTGGCAGAAGCTTCGACAACCTTCTGCACGGTCTCGTTCAGGGTTTCGAGCGTCAGATTGAAATCAAAGCGCAGTTGCTCGTGATCCTGGGGGAATGTTTCGGTGATCGGCTGGGAAAAATCACCGGCCGACAGCCTGACCAGCCCGGCGCTGAGGCTTTCGACCACCGTTTGCTGATCCCGCTGCAGCTTGTTGCGATGCTCCTCGGCACTGCGGGCCTGTTTCAGGTCTGATTGCATCGAGACAAGCGTTTTGCCGATTTTGCCGATCTCATCGGACCGGTGGGCTGCTTCGACATCGATCTCCAGGTTTCCTGACGAAACCGCTTCCATATCTGTGCAAATACGGTCGATCGGCTTGGTGACCGAACGCGCAAACAGCCAGCCCGCCAATGAAACCAACGCTGCACAGGTGAGGGAGATAAGGATCATCATCCGCCGTTGCGTTACGGCCGGGGCCAGTATTTCCGCCCGGTCAAGTTCCGCGACCAGCGCCCACTGGAGGTTGCGGAAGGCCACCGGCATTGAAACGGCGGCAATTTTCCGGCCATCGGCCCGGGCAATTGAAGGGTAAAATGTTCCAGCAGCTCTGGGTTCTTCGTCTCCGGCCGGCACGGGCGCTGCGGCAAAGGCACCTTGTATATGGGGCAGAGGCGGCAATTCCTCCAGCAGGGCATGCCCGTCTTCCAGCCGGGACGGAGTCCGGGCCTTGAGATTTTGCCCAGTAAGGTAAACGTCCAGCGTGTTCAGCTCCCCGGTGTAGCTGGAGGTGATTCCGGCGATGCCGTCAATTGCGACCTGCAGCGCAAAGACACCGATGTAGCGCCCGCCGCTGTCCACGATACGGGTGGCGGCAAATGCTGCGGGAGCACCGGCACTGGGCTCATAAGATGCGATGTCGGAAAAATAGACAGTGTCTTTCTCACCAGCCGCAGCCAGTTGGAAAGCATGGGCAAGACCAGACTCCTTGAAGGGGCCGGCAGTCATGTTCGTCGTGTAATCGGCTTCCTTGGTAACAGAAAAGATCACGTCGCCCGGCGGGCTGATCAGGAAAATGTCGTAGAACCCAAGCCGCTCCATCATCTTTTTGAAGGCAGGGTGGTTGCGTTCGAAGTGAACATCATACGGCGAAGCGGCGGAGGCAAACATTGAAAGATTCTGAACCGCATCTTGCCCGGAGCCTTCACGTGTGCCCCAGGTCACTGCGAGGTCTTTCATTGCTTTGGCGGTTGATGGGACTGAAGAAATTGTCAGGATCGCGGATTCGATGGACGCGAGATAAGACTGCAACGCCGCCTCGCGATCCTGTATCATCGATTGCATGAATATTTCGGCATCGTGAACAACACTGCGCCGGAAGTAACTGCTGCTGAAAGCAATCAGGACAACTGTCAGAGTGAGTGCGGAACCGATGACAAGCATCGGCAGCTTGTGGGCCAGTTTCAAAGAACGGAACATTTCTAACTTGCGACCTCCGGGACGCATCCGCCGGGCGGTGGATGCAGGAATTGAAATTTGATCCCATACAACGCCAGATAGATTTTTGATCCGTTAAGACACCTGATTTTTCCAGGAATGAGCTGGGCGGGCAGCATCGGTTCCGGATAAAGAACGTTAACCATTTGGGCAGCATCGCAGCCAGCGAGCTGATGTGCCCGGTGCACGGTTCTGCTTCGAAAGCGCGGAAATCGTTAACGTATCCGAAGATTGAGAGCCTCGATTCGGGGGGGATAGCCCGGATCGAGTGGTCTCAGGCCGGTGAACGGCTGCGGAATTCTCCTTGTTTGTTGATGGTTTGGAAAAAATATTAACGAATTGTTCACTTTCTCTGGCGCTGCGGGGGGCTTTTTTGCCATGGTTAAGCATCAATAACCGGGGGGTTAGGGAATTGTTAACGCTGCCACATTCTGTCCATGAATCCGTCTCAGCCTGGCAACATTGGGCCTCATTCCAGCCGCACGCCTGAATAACGATGCGTCTGTGGGAAGCTGGAGTGGATAATGAGACTTCTTATTGCTGCGATTGCGGCGTGCCTGTCATTGGGCATGCCCGATGGCGTGGCTGCGGATGATTCGCGGTCGAACGTCAGGTCAATGGAAGGGTGGGAGGCCGTTGGACGGCTGAACATCTCCAACAAGAACATGTGCACCGGGGCGCTTGTCGCACCAGATTTGGTGCTGACGGCGGCGCATTGCCTGTTCGATCCCAGGACGGGGGCGCGGGTCGACCCGTCCACCATCAGGTTCGAAGCGGGCCTGTCCGGGCGGCAGGCCGTGGCCCTGCGGCAAGTGGTGAAAGCGGTGATGCACCCGCAGTACCGTTACCGGCCTGCAGGCACCCATCAGATCGGCAGCGATCTGGCGGTGCTGAAACTTGACCGGCCGATCAGCCGCAGCCAGGTTCAACCGCTGACAATGTCCAGCGGCGCAGCGCGGGGGGATATCCTGGGGGTTCTGTCCTACACCCGCAGGCATGCGACCCGGCCCAGTCTGGAGCGGTCCTGCAGCGTCCTGGCGCGGCAGAGCCGGACCTTGGTGATGTCCTGCCTGGTGGATTTCGGTGCTTCAGGCTCGCCGGTGCTGGAAATGCGCCCAGGATTGCCGCCGCGGCTGGTTTCGGTCATCTCGGCCAAGGCAGCGATGGGCAACCGCCGGGTGTCGATTGGAACGGCGCTGGATTCGACGCTCCGGGATCTGATGCGGCGGGCAGGCTGAGGGACCCAGCCGTATAAAGCACAGCTTTCTGCCTGCCGCCGGAACCGGGGGCAGGCGTTTTCCTTGGCATCAAGGCTCGCGCAGGGCTTCGCGGGACTTGTAAAGCGGTTTCAGGAGATATTGCAGCACGGTTTTGGCGCCGGTCTGCAGCTCTGCGGTTGCCCGCATCCCCGGGCGGATCTCGATGGTTTGCTGGCGTTCGGTAAAACCGGATTTGTCGACCCGGACCGTCACCCGGTAATAAGGCTCGGCGCGCGGATTGCGCTCGTCCTCGAAAGTGTCGGCGGAAACGAAATCCACCTTGCCGCGCAGGGAGCCGTAGATGGTGTAATCGTAGGCCGAAAGCTTGATCGTGGCGTCCTGACCGGGTTGGACACTGGCGATGTTCTCAGGCTTGATGCGGGCTTCGACAAACAGTTCTTCGCCCAGGGGGATGATCTCAAGTATCTCTTCGCCGGGACGGATCACGCCGCCGATCGTGGTGACGGACAGGCTGTTGACGATACCGGCCATCGGCGAGGTGATGATGGTGCGGTTCAGCTGATCCACCGCCAGACGCTGCTCCTGGCGCAGGGTGGTCAGCTCGCGCAAGGTCCGGGAGTACTCCTCGGCCTGTTCCAACTCTGCCTGGGTGCCGATCTCGTTGTATTTGGCGCGGGCATCGGTGGACAGTTTGCGGGCCTTGTTCACCTCGATCAAGGCCACGATCTTCTGCTTGTAGAGCCGCTCCATATTGGCCAGCTCGGCATTTTGCTGGTCCAGGATCTGTTTGGCGCTGTCACGGCGGCTGGTGAAATCGGTCTGGCGGGCAGTCAGCAGTCCGCGTTCAGAGGACAGGATGCCGGGTGAGCGCTGCGCCAGCATCTCCGGCACCGTGAATTCAAAGGCGCCTTTCATCTGCGCTTCCAGCCGGTGGCGTTTGATCTCCAGCGCATCGATCTGGTTTTGCAGCTCATCGGCTGCGGCGCGGAATTTGGTATCCTGCAGCTTGGCCAGCACCTGGCCTGCGGTGACGATGTCGCCCTGGCGCACCTGAAGTTCAGCCAGGATGCCGCCTTCGAGGTTCTGCACGATCTGGGCGCGGGACGAAGAAACCACTTGGCCCTCGCCGCGGACAATTTCGTCAATCGAGGCAAACGCGGCCCAGATCAGGAAGGTCAGAAGGGCAGCAAGCACCAAATAGATGATGCGGCTGGCGCTGCGCGGAGTCTCTGCGGTGCCGTATGGGTCGTGCAGGGACATGGTCATTTGCCTTCCCCGGCGGCCAGATGGGCCAGGACCTGATCTCGCGGCCCGTCCACAACCATCCGGCCCGATTGCAGGATCAGGGTGCGGTTGGTCAGCGACAGGATCGGCATCCGGTGGGTTGCGACCACTGCGGTGCGGCCTTCCAGCCAGCTCTCCAGACGGCTGACCAGGGTGCGCTCCAGTGTTTGGTCCAGGGCTGCGGTAGGCTCGTCCAGCAGCACCACCGAAGGATCCTGCAACCACAGCCGTGCCCAGCCGATGGACTGGCGCTGGCCGATGGAAAGGCCATGGCCGCCATCGCTGATTTCCAGATCCAGACCCTTGTGGTGGTTGCGCACATGGGCGCCGAGGCCGGCAAATTCCAGTGCTTCCATCAGCCGGTCGTCATCGCGCTCCAGCTGGTTAAGGTTCAGGTTGTCGCGCAGGGTGCCGGCAAACAGGCGCACGTCCTGGCTGAGATATCCAATGTTCGCCCGCAGGTCGCGCGGGTCGATTTGCGCCATATCGGTGCCATCCAGCAGGATCCGGCCGTGATCGGGGGCATAAAGCCCCGACAACAGCTTAAGCAGGGTGGATTTGCCCGAGCCATTGACGCCCAGCACTGCAACCCGCTGACCTGGGGTGACTGCCACGGCCTGCACATCCAGCGTCGGTGCGGCGTCGTCCTCATAGCGGAACAGGATCTCGCGCAGGTCGAACCGGCCTTCGATTTTCTGACGGCGCAGGTAGGTGCGTTCCTTCTCTTTCTCCTGCGGCGCCTGGGCAATGGCGTCCAGCCCTTCCAGCGCTGCCTTGACGTTGCTCCAGCGTGCCAGCGTGGCCGCAAACTGCGTCAGCGGCGCCAGGGTGCGGCTGGTCAGGATGCCGGTGGCGATGATGGTGCCGACGGTGAATTCGCCCGCAAACACCAAAAGCGTGCCCAGAACCACAGCGGTGATATAGGTCGCCTGCTGCACCCCTTGCGACCAGTACGTAAGGGCGCTGGACAGTTTGCGCTGCTCGGTCGCGGAATGCGAGGACAGCGTGTTCAGCTCATCCCACAGCCGCAGTACCCGTTCTTCGCCGCGCTGGGTTTTTACGGTGTCGAGTTCGGTGACCACCTCATGCAGCAGCCGCCCGGCCTTGGCGTTGGCGCCTTGGGTCTGGCGGGTCAGGGCGATCATCTTCTTCTGCATGAAATAGGCAGGCAGCAGCATCAGGATGCCGCCGGCGACAATCACCCAGACGACCGGCCCGGCGATTGAGGCAACCAGCAGCAGGAAGACTGCTATGAACGGGATATCGGCCAGGGTGGAGATTGTGGATGAGGTGAAGAACTCCCGCACCGAACCGAAATCGCGCATTGCAGCGAACAGGCCGGACGGCGGCAGTGGTTTCTTGTCAGAGCGCATGCCGATCAGGCGGCGCATCAAGTTGTGTTGCACCGACAGCTCGATCTGGCGGCCGGCGGCATCGGTCAGCCGCGCGCGGGCCAGCTTCAGCATCGCCTCCAGCGCAATTGCCAGAAAGGCACCGACCGCCAGCACCCATAGGGTGGCTTGCGATTGGTGCGGCACCACCCGGTCGTAGACCTGCAGCGAGAACAGTGCGACCGAAACCGCCAGGATATTGGCGACCAGCGAGCCCAGCATGATCTCGCCGACCTGGCGGCGGTATTTTGGGAATTCGCTCCAGAACCAGTGGCCGGGGTCGATCTGCGGCGTGTGTTTTGCCGCCATCTGCTTGAGCGAGGGGCGGGCCGACAGAACGGTGCCGGTGAAATAGGGGCTGAAGTCTGCCAGCGGCACTTCTGTGCGGTTGTCTGCGCAAGAGGTGTCGTAGATGGTCAGTGTTTCTTCGACCTGGCTCAGCACCAGCACGCATTGGCCGCCGGACATGACCGCAAGCGCGGGCCAGAGGGCCGGGTTCAAGGTTTGCTTTTCCAGGATCTTCGGCTGCAACCCGGTCGTGTGCAGCGCCTTGGCTAGCGTGTGCAGCGACAGGTCGCCGGGTGTTTCACTCCACAGGAAGGCGGCGACGTCGCTGACCGGCACTTCGCTGCCCTTCAGCGCGGCCAGGGTGGCAATCAGACTGGCGCGATGCTGAATGCGGGTTGCGGCGCCCTCCAGCAGCGAGCCGACTTCTGGCTGGGCGTCCTGCGGCGGGGCTTTTGGCAGCGGTTTGGCATCCGGCGCGGGGGCGGGCGTGTTGGCCGGCTGCATTGCCTGCGGTGTTCCGGTCCCGGAGACAGGTACCGCCCGCAGCACCGGCTTTTTGCCGGAGGCGGGCAGGGGGCGGGGCGGCTGTTGTATTGTGTCGGTCAAATCTTGTCCCCATCGGCCAGCAGCCCCAGGTCGCGTGCCAGCTGCAGCTGGATCAGCACAACCTCATACTTTGCGTCGATATAGGCCTGTTCACGGCGCACCAGCTCTTCATAAACCTGGATCACCTCCATCACCGGGCGCTGGCCCGCTTCGAACTGTTTTTGAAACAGGCCGTAAGTCTCGCGGCTGCGGCGCACCAGCGCGGCGGTCTCACCCTCCTGGCGCTGGTAGGATGCAATTTGCTGGATCTGGCGGCTGTAGGTGCGGCGGGCAATCTCTTCGGTCTCGCCAATCTGGCGGGTGGCGGCCTCCTTGGTGGCTTCCAGCGCTTGAATGGCGGCGGGTGTGCCCAATCCCAGCGGCTGGCCAACGCCCAGGGTCAGCCCGGCACCGGATCCGTCGGAGGTCACATTGCCTGAGGCCGCGATCTGGGGCAGCAGCCCGGCGCGGCCGGATTTGGCCTGGGCGATGGTGCGGTCCGCTTCGGCGCTTGCCTTCAGCACAGCCAGAAACTGCACCTGCTCCGGCGGCGTGGCAATGCCCAGATGCGAGGGCTTTTGCGCAAAGGTCTGGCCGGTCATCGCCTGCAGTTCGGCGCGTGCGGTTGCGGCGGCATCATGGGCGGTGGCCGTGGCGGTGCGGATGCCGCTGATCTTGCTGTCCACCACATTGAGGTCGGCGCGGTCCGACACGCCGCCGTCGACACGGCCCTGAACGATGCGGCGGAATTCCTGCATCCGGCGCAGGGCGCGGTTGCCATAGGCGGCCTTTTCATCGCCGCGCAAAGCAGCCGCATACAGCCCGACAGCGGTTTCGACGCGGCTGTTCATATCCTGGGACAGGCTGACAGCGGCCACCTCGACATCGGCAGCGGCAAAGGCGCGCTCGGCCTTGCGGCGGCCATTGTCAAACAGCACCTGCTCAATCAGCAGGCCAGCCACCAAATCCCCCAGATCAGTCAGGCTGACGGATGGGCCAAGGGTTGGCAGCCAGTTCTTGGAAGCCGCCTCGGCGCGCAGCTTGGCGCTGATCAGCTCTGCCTCGGCGGCGCGGGATGAGGCGGCAATTGCGGCCTCGGCCACTTGCCCATAGGCGCTGTCCTGCGCCAGCAGGGACCGGCGCCCCATCAGATCGTGGATCACCTCAGATGAGGCCTCGCCCGATTGTGCAAAATTGCTGCGCGGCGTGGTTTCCGCGTTTTCTCCGCCGCCGGACGGCAACGTCCGGGCGCAGGCCGACAGGCTGCACATCACTGCGATGGCGCAAAAAAAGCGTCCCGGTTGCATCCTGCCACATGCCCTTTTGTTTTAGGCTTTTGTTGGATTGGGCCCGGCGGCAATGACCGCCGGGCCGATAGATCAGATCACAACGTTAACGTCTTCATCCACGGACAGCGTGGTGCCGTCATCGCCGATTGTGTAGACATTGTAGGTCTCGCCATCGACAGTCTCGGTGCCCGCAGCGGTGGCCCCCGTGATGGTGAGCGTGTCGTCAGCTTCGCCGTGCACGGTGAGCTTGTCGGAGTTGCCTGACAGCGCATTGATATCGGCTTCGGTCAGGGTCAGGTCGACGGCGTCGGCATGAACCAGGTTCAGCTCGTCGATGTTGAACTGCGAAAGGCCCGAATGATCCAGCACAGCCGCGCCGGCACCGTCTTCGAGCACCACCATTGTACCAGAGCTGTTGCCCGCGTCATCCACCCGGTTCACGACAAGGTGCGAGCCATCCGGCACATCCGCATCGAAGTCGTACAGGGTCTGGCCGTTGCCAAGGTCGGTTTCGGTGCCGCTGACATCTGAGACACTGCCAGTGCTGGTCAGCTCATGGATTGTGTCGCCGGCCTCGAAATCGTCGCTGAAAACGCCGCTGACACTGGTGCCGGTGCTGATCACGTCGCCAATGTTAGGGGCATCGTATTCGGTGTCGACGCTGAAGCCCTCGGTCAGGGTCTGCGTGTTGCCTGCCGGGTCCGTGGCCGTGATTTCGGCTGTGGCCTCATAGGTGCCTTCGCGCAGGTCGCCGGCCTCAAACTCGGCTGTCCAGTTGCCGTCCGGATCCACCAGCGCGTTCCGGGTTACACCCTGAATGGTAACTTGTACTGCCGATCCGGGTTCGACGGTGCCGGACATCGAGAGGCCCGCAGCACTTTCCGCAAGGCTCACCACATCATCATCGGTCACGCTGTCCGAGGTGAAGGGCACCACTTCGGTGTCTATTGCCAGGGTGTCAGTGATTTCCGACGTATTGCCCACGGCGTCTGTGGCGGACACAACAACCGCTGCATCGTAGCTGCCCTCGGCAATGTCAGCGGCTGCAAAGGATACGCTCCAATTGCCGTCCGCATCAACTGTGGCGGTTTCAGTTGCATCACCCAGTTGCACAACAACCGTCGAGCCCGGCTCAACCGTGCCGGTCAGGGTCACCCCGTCGCTGCGTTCGGTCTCGTTGACGATATTGTCGCCTTCAATGCTGCCGGAGTTCAGGGTGAGTGGATCGACCACGGTATCGACATGGAGATCAGCCGTGGCGGTCGCCGTGTTGCCGGCTTCGTCGGTGGATGTGACGCTGACAGTGGTGTCGTATTCGCCGGCAGGCAGGGAGCCTGCTTCGAACTCTGCGGCCCAGTTGCCGTCTGCATCCACGGTTGCGGAGCGGGTCACGCCCTCAACGGTGACGCTGACGGTTGCGCCGGCCTCGCCGGTTCCGGTCAATGTCAGACCAGCAGTTGCTTCCGCATTGCTGACAATGTCATCTCCGCCCGCCTGGCCATTGTCGATGTCTACGGCCGTGGTCGTATCTACGCGGATCGTGCCGGTGACGCTGTCAGTATTGCCGAATGTATCGGTCGCGGTGACGCTGACCTCCGAGTCATATTCCCCGGAGGCGATTTCCGAAGCTGCGAAGTCAGCGCTCCAAGTCCCGCTTTCGGTCGCGGTAACCGTCCGGGTTACACCTTGGAAAGTGACTTCCACTGTGGCGCCCGCCTCGGCAGTACCGGTCAGGGTCACGCCATCGGCTGCTTCGGCGGCATTGATCATGTCGTCGCCGCCTGCCTGGCCCTCGTCGAGGCCGACGGTGGCAACCGTGTCGATTACGACAGCAGGACCATCCAGGTCGAACTCGGTCCCGTTCGGGTCAACCACATGCACAGTGGTATCATAGTTTCCGTCTTCCGGCAGATCATCGACCGGGAAGGTGACGCTCCAATTGCCGTCGTCATCGACGGTTGTGGTGGCTGTGGACGTGCCGACAGTGACGGTCACATCCGATCCCGGTGCGCCGGTGCCGGTGATAATCACCGGTTCGGTGGTGGAACCCGATACAGGGTAAGTCGCATCAGGATCGTCGACTGTCGGGACAATGCCGTTCGTCCCGCCGCCTCCGCCGTCACCGCCGCCTCCACCCACAATTGCCGCCGCGCCGACGACGCCGGCCGCGGCTCCGGCCGCACCCAGCCCGCCGAACAACGGCGCGGCCAGTGGTGCGACCACCGGCTCGATACGGTCAACGTCCAGGAACACCATCTCATCGTAGGCGCTCCACTTGCCGGTCAGATCAAGCGGCTCATATGTGGCAAAGAGCATGCCGCTGGACTTGTCTTCCAGGACAACTTCGGTGAATTCGCCGTCCTGGCTGAGGAACAGGTTCTTCCCGCCGGATGAGCCGTAGGAGTAATAGTTCTCAATCACCAGTTCCTGGCCATTGGCCAGGCTGATGTGCAGGTTGCTGCCCTGGCGGGAATAGCTTTCGACATCTGCAGGGCTGAGGTTCAGCGAGATATCCTTGGCATGGGCGGCGTCAATACGTGCCGGGGTGCCTTCGGAAAAGTTCCCATGCTGTGTAGTGCCCGCCATATCGCGGGAAATAAATGCGACCGTGCTCATTGTAATACCACTCATCTGTGCGCTGCGCCGCCGCAAATTGGCAGGTGCTGCGTCGTTCCGTTGCCTGTACGTTTGCCCTTCGACCGTCTTTTGCGGCCATTTTGAGGCCATACTGTGATGATTTTTATTGTGCTGTCCAGTGCTTCAGGGGCGGGCTTCAAGCAATTTGGGCGGCAACCGTGTCTTGAGTGCCGCAGAATTTCTAAGGCTTTTCACGCAGCCGTGATGTGGCCGCGCGGGGAGCCTGCACCGGAGGAATTGGCCGTCTTGCCTGGCGTTGCGCAGTGCTAACCCTGTTGTCCGGACGCGAGAAGCAGAAGGGCAAAGCTCCTTATGTGCCTGCAGCCGGCAGTGGATACGCGGCGGGACGTCCCGGATTTGCCGCGGCGCAGAAGGCGGTTGCAACACCAGTGATCGCCGCGATGTGATGAAAATTTCCTGCAAAAGTTTCTGGCAATTAATTAAAAGTACACCACTTTCAGATAGTAAGAAGTTCGTAATTGGTGTAAGCTCGAGAGTAAGTATCACGACGCCGCCAGCCTGGTATCCGGGCGCAGGCCGCCGCAAAGAGCGGCCAGCCGGACGTATAACGCCAGAAACGGCGCCGAGCAGAAATCAGAACTCAACACTGACGCGGACACCCATGCCCACGTACTGGGCGTAGTCTGTCTGTGCGCGAACTGACACGCCAGGAGGAACGGCGCCAGATAACCAGGAGGCTTGATTCAAGATGAAAGACATTGCCGAACTTTTTGCAGAGCAGTACGGCGAAACCCGCGAGCAGGAGATGCCGCTGCAGGAGTATTTGAACGCCTGCCGCGACGATCCAAGCCTGTACGCGAACGTCGCCGAGAGGATGCTGAAGGCAATTGGCGAAGAGGAGCTGGTAGACACGTCCAAGGACGCGCGGCTCGGGCCAATCTTTCAGAACAGAACGATCAAGCGCTACCGCGCCTTCCACGACTTCTACGGCATGGAAGACACGATCGAGCGGATCGTCGGCTATTTCCGCCACGCCGCACAAGGTCTGGAAGAGCGCAAGCAGATCCTTTACCTTTTGGGCCCGGTTGGCGGCGGCAAATCCTCGCTGGCGGAGCGGCTGAAACGCCTGGTCGAGGATCAGCCGATTTATGTGCTGAAAGCCGGCGATCAGATCTCGCCGATCTTCGAAAGCCCGCTGGGCCTGTTTGACCCGGTCCGCATGGGCAAGATCCTGGAAGATGAATACGGAATTGTTCAGCATCGTCTGCCAGGGCTGATGTCGCCCTGGGCAGTGCAGCGGCTGGATGAATTCGACGGCGACATCAATAAGTTCTCTGTGGTGCGCATGTATCCGTCGCGCCTGCGCCGCATCTGTGTGGCCAAAGTTGAGCCGGGTGATGAGAACAATCAGGACATCTCCACTCTGGTTGGTAAGGTTGATATCCGCCAGCTGGAGCATTTCAGCCAGGACAACCCGGATGCCTACAGCTTCTCCGGCGGCTTGAACCGCGCGAGCCAGGGGATTCTGGAATTCGTTGAGATGTTCAAGGCGCCGATCAAGATGCTGCACCCGCTGCTGACGGCGACCCAGGAAGGCAACTATATGGGCACCGAAAGCTTTGGCGCGATCCCCTTCAACGGCCTGATCCTGGCGCACTCCAACGAGAGCGAATGGCAGTCCTTCAAGAACAACAAGAATAACGAGGCCTTCATCGACCGGGTGTCGATCATCAAGGTACCTTATTGCCTGCGGGTCTCGGATGAATCGTCGATTTATGAAAAACTGATCGAGTTCAGCGAGTTGCGGGATGCGCCCTGCGCACCGGAGACGCTTAAGATCCTCAGCCGCTTCTCGGTGCTGACCCGCCTGAAACCGCATGAGAATTCAAACCTCTATTCCAAGATGCGGGTCTATGACGGCGAAAGCCTGAAAGACACCGACCCCAAGGCCAAGACGGTGCAGGAATACCAGGACCGGGCCGGCGTGGACGAGGGGATGAATGGCATCTCAACCCGCTTCGCCTTCAAGGTGCTGTCCACCACTTTCAACTTCGACACCAACGAGGTGGCGGCGGACCCGGTGCATCTGATGTATGTGCTGGAGCAAATGATCAAGCGCGAGCAGTTTCCGCAGGAGACCGAGCAGAAGTATCTTGAGTTCATCAAGACCGAGCTGGCGCCGCGCTATGAAGAGTTTATCGGCAATGAGATCCAGAAGGCGTACCTCGAAAGTTATACCGAATACGGCCAGAACGTCTTTGACCGCTATATCTCCTATGCCGATGCCTGGATCGAAGAGCAGGACTACAAGGATCCCGACACCGGCCAGCTCTATAACCGCGAAGTGCTGGATGCGGAGCTATCAAAGATCGAAAAGCCGGTTGGCATCGCCAATCCCAAGGACTTCCGCAACGAGGTCGTGAAATTTGCCCTGCGCCATCGCGCAAACACCGGCAGAAACCCGGCCTGGAACTCCTATGAGAAGCTGCGCGATGTGATTGAAAAACACATGTTCAGCCAGGTCGAGGAACTGCTTCCGGTGATCAGTTTCGGCAGCAAGAAGGACAGCAAGACCGAAGGCAAACATCAGGAGTTCGTCGAGCGTATGCGCGGCCATGGCTATACCGACCGCCAGGTGCGGCGTCTGGTCGAATGGTACATGCGCGTTAACAAGGCGGGCTAAAGAGGAGCGCTGTGGCATATGCATCATTTCATCGACAGGCGCGCCAATCCGAAGGGCAAGAGCCTCGGGAACCGCCAGCGGTTCCTGCGGCGGGCCCGGGAGAATATTAAGGAACGCGTCGACCAGTCGGTCCGGGGGAAATCGATCCAAAGCGGAAGCGGTGTCCCGGACGAAGGCGAAAAGGTCACAATCCCGACCAGAGGGCTGAAGGAGCCGCGGTTTTTTCATTCCTCCAAGGGCGGTCTGCGCCGTCATGTTCTGCCCGGCAACAAGGATTTTGTTGTCGGTGACACCATCAAGCGCCCGGACGGCGGTGCTGGCGAGGGCGGCCGCAAGGCCTCCGAGGACGGCGATGGTGCGGATGAGTTTTCCTTCACACTCACGCAGGAGGAATATCTCGAAATCCTGTTTGAGGGGCTGGAGCTGCCGGACCTTGTGGAAAAGGCCACGGTGGAGACCGAAACCATCGGCACCCGCCGGGCCGGCCTGACCACTGCGGGCACGCCCAATAACCTCAATCTGGTGCGCACCATGCGCAACTCTCTGGGGCGCCGGATTGCCTTGCAGCGTCCGACCACCAAGTCGCAGCGGGATTTGGAAGAGCAGATCGCCGAACTGGAAGCGCTGGAGGAACGCAGCCCGCCGCAGGAGGCATTTCTGGCCGAATTGCAAAAGAAACTCGAAGGCATCCTCCGCAAGCGTAAGGTCGTCGGCTATATCGACCCTCTGGATCTGCGGTACGACACCTTTGTGCCGGAAAAGATCCGCAATTCCCGGGCGGTGGTATTCTGCCTGATGGATGTCTCAGGCTCCATGCAGGAGCGGGAGAAGGATCTGGCCAAGCGGTTCTTCCTGCTGCTGCACCTCTTCCTGGAACGCTGCTATGAACACACCGAACTGGTGTTCGTGCGGCACACCCACCACGCCCAGGAAGTCGACGAGGAAACCTTTTTCTACGCCCGGGAAACCGGTGGCACCATTGTGTCCACCGCGCTGGAGAAGATGAAGGAGATCATCGAGGAACGCTACCCGCCGGATGAATGGAACATCTATGGGGCGCAGGCCTCGGATGGTGAAAACTTCGGCAATGACTCGGTGCGCTGCAAAAACCTGCTGCTGAACGATCTGCTGCCGGTCAGCCAGTTTTATGCCTATGTGGAAATCGTCGATGAGGCGGCGGAAATGCTGCTGAACAATCCTGAAGCGGGCGAAGACCTGTGGCAGAACTACCGTGACGTGAAGGGCCAGGCGCAGCATTTCGAAATGCAGCGGGTCTCGCAGCCCGGCCACATCTATCCGATTTTCCGGGAGTTCTTCCTCCCCAAGGTGAAAGGGGCGCAGAATGCAGGCAGCTGAAAAGGCGCGCAAGCCGCTGTTCGACGGGCCGGAGTGGACTTTTGAACTGATGGAAACAGCGCGCGACGCGATCGAGGAGATCGCGCTGGGCGACCTTGGGCTGGATGTTTATCCCAATCAGATCGAAATTATTTCGGCCGAGCAGATGCTGGATGCCTATTCCTGTGTCGGCCTGCCGCTGATGTATCAGCATTGGTCCTTCGGCAAGCATTTCGCCCGCGACGAGGCGCTGTACCGCACCGGCCGTCAGGGTCTGGCCTATGAAATCGTTATCAATTCCAATCCCTGCATCAGCTATAACATGGAAGAAAACACCATGGCGATGCAGACGCTGGTGATGGCGCATGCGGCCTTTGGGCATAACCATTTCTTCAAGAACAACTATTTGTTCCAGCAGTGGACTGATGCCGCGGGTATTCATGATTACTTGGCCTTTGCCAAGAATTACATCGCCGCTTGCGAAGAACGGTATGGCCCTTGCGCAGTCGAAGAGGTTCTGGATGCGGCCCACGCGCTGCAGTCCCAAGGCGTGTTCCGCTACGGGCGCCCGCCCAAGCCGACCACCGAGGAACTGGTGGCCATGCAGAAGGTGCGCGAAGGCTATGAAAGCGGCCAGAGCGTGCTGGATATCTGGACGGATACAACCCTGGGCCGGGACAAGCTGGAACTGGTTGAGGATGCCGATTTCAGTGCGCGCCGTAAGCAGATGAACCTGCCGCAGGAGAATGTGCTTTATTTTCTGGAAAAGCACAGCCCGGTGCTGGAGGCCTGGCAGTGCGAGCTTTTGCGCATCGTTCGGATGCTGGCGCAGTATCTCTATCCGCAGAAACAGACCAAAGTGATGAACGAGGGCTGCGCGACCTTCGTGCACTATTACATCATTAACAAGCTTTATGAGCAGGGCCAGATCACCGAAGGCGCCTATATGGAGATGATGCACAGCCACACCAATGTGGTGCTGCAGCCGGAATTTGACGATCCGCGCTTCTCCGGCCTCAATCCTTATGCGTTGGGGTTTGCGATGATGCAGGATATCCGCCGCATCTGTCAGGACCCGACCGATGAGGACCGCGAATGGTTCCCCGATTTTGCCGGTGATCCCGACTGGCGGAAAGTGATGCGCGATGCATGGGCGAACTACCGCGATGAAAGCTTTATCCAGCAGTTCCTGTCGCCGCATCTGATCCGGAAATTCAAGCTGTTCACGCTGACCAATGACGCCGATC
This sequence comes from Leisingera sp. F5, assembly GCF_001593695.1. Taxonomy (NCBI): domain Bacteria; kingdom Pseudomonadati; phylum Pseudomonadota; class Alphaproteobacteria; order Rhodobacterales; family Roseobacteraceae; genus Leisingera; species Leisingera sp. F5. Next base: position 21,354 of record NZ_LUKH01000003.1, read on the forward strand.
TGCCCAATCTGGTCGTGAGCCAGATTCACAACCGGGCGGGTTACAAGGCGATCCGCCGCGATTTGGCAAAACAGTATGACCTGGCTTACCTGGAGCCGGATATTCAGGTGACAGACGCGGATTTGCGCGGTGACCGGGAATTGAAGCTGACCCACACTGTTCGCGACGGCATCCATTTGGATGAGGAGGATCAGGAAGAGGTGCTGAAGCACCTGCGCCGCCTTTGGGGGTACGATGTCAGTTTGGATGCGGTGGAGACCGCCTTCGAAAACTGACACTCTTCACAGGGCTGGATCCGCATATTGACGGCAGTCTTTCTGCCTGGCCGCAGAATTGAAAACGCAGGCCCAGGGGCCTGCGTTTTGCTGTTTGCGATCCCGGAAAGGGATTAGAATTCCACGACTGCGCGGATGGATTTGCCCTCGTGCATCAGCTCGAAGCCTTCATTGATCTGATCCAGGGTCAGCTTGTGTGTGATCATCGGGTCGATCTCGATCTTGCCGTCCATGTACCAGTCGACGATCTTGGGGACGTCGGTTCTACCGCTCGCGCCGCCGAAGGCGGTGCCGCGCCAGGACCGGCCGGTGACCAGTTGGAACGGGCGGGTGGAAATCTCGGCCCCGGCGGGCGCCACGCCGATGATGATCGATTCACCCCAGCCCTTGTGCGCCGCTTCCAATGCGGTGCGCATCACGTTCACGTTGCCGGTCGCGTCAAAGGTGTAATCGGCACCGCCGCCGGTCACCTCGACCAGATGCGCCACCAAGTCGCCCTCGACCTCAGCCGGGTTGACGAAATCCGTCATGCCGAACTTGGTGGCCATCTCGACCTTGCCGGGGTTCAAATCGACACCGACGATCTGGTCCGCACCGGCCAGGCGCAGGCCCTGGATCACGTTGAGCCCAATGCCGCCGAGGCCGAACACGATGGCGCGCGAGCCGATTTCCACCTTGGCGGTGTTGATCACTGCGCCGATGCCGGTGGTGACGCCGCAGCCGATGTAGCAGACCTTGTCGAAGGGCGCGTCCTCACGGATTTTCGCCAGTGCGATTTCCGGAACCACGGTGTGGTTCGCAAAGGTCGAGCAGCCCATGTAGTGGTGGATCGGGGTGCCGTCCTGCATCGAGAACCGGGTGGTGCCGTCGGGCAAGAGGCCCGCGCCCTGGGTCGAGCGGATCGCTTGGCACAGGTTGGTTTTCGGGTTGAGGCAATAGTCGCACTCGCGGCACTCGGGTGTGTACAGCGGGATCACGTGATCACCGGGCTTCAGGCTGGTGACGCCTTCGCCGACCTCAATCACAACGCCTGCGCCCTCATGGCCCAGGATCGCCGGAAAGATGCCTTCGGGGTCGTCGCCCGAACGGGTGAATTCGTCGGTGTGGCACAGGCCGGTTGCCTTGATTTCCACCAGAACCTCGCCCGCTTTCGGGCCTTCGAGGTTCACTTCCATGATTTCCAGCGGTTTGCCGGGGGCAACCGCAACGGCGGCGCGGGTCTTGATCATGTGACTGGTCCTTCGTCCATATTCTCCGGGGCCGGGCCGCCGTGTGGCGGGTCCGGGTGAATGCGCAGCCAGCGGCAGGACCGCGGGCCGGAATGACCCAGCGTTACATTTGCAGGCCGGCGCACGCAAGCATTGCCTCAGCATCCTATCAGGTGCAGGGTGCCGGGCTTTGCCCTGAATGCGACAGCCGGCCAACGGTCCGCGCCATTCCTGTGTGATGAAAAACTGCTGGTTTCCAGCAACTTGCTAGGAAGATTCTAGGTATGGGAAGGAATATGGCCGCCGCCCCTTGACCTTCCCCTGACTGGAACCCTCATATCCCTTGTCAAAGGACCAGAACCGGCGGGACTCCGAATGTCAGACACGATCCAAATTTCCTTGCATATCACCGGCCTCAGCTGTGCAGGCTGTGCCGGGCGGGCAGAGCGCGCGCTGGCTGCGGTCAAGGGGGTTCAATCGGCCTCCGTGAACCTCGCCAATTGCACCGGCCAGTTAGAGGCCGCTGCAGATGTGGCGCTGACGGATCTGACCGGCGCCTTGGCCTCTGCGGGTTATCCGGCGGCAGAGGCGCAAGCTTCCCTGGTGCTCAGCGGCATGAGCTGCGCGTCCTGCGCGGGCCGGGTGGAACGGGCGCTGCTGGCGGTGCCGGGGGTGCTATCGGCCAGCGTGAACCTGGCGAATGAGACGGCCCAGGTCAGTTACTTGACCGGCATGGCCCGCGCCGCCGATCTCGCCCGCACGGTGACAGAAGCCGGCTATCCGGCCCGTCTCAGCGGCGCGGCGGAGGATGAGGCAGAACAGGTCAGCCAGCGCAAGGCAGATGAGATTTCCGCACTTGGCCGCCAGGTGCTGATCGCCGCGCTGCTGACGCTGCCGGTGTTCCTGATCGAGATGGGCAGCCACATGATCCCGGCGCTGCACCATTGGGTCATGGTAAATATCGGCATGCAGAACAGCTACTTGCTGCAATTCGTCCTCACCACCCTGGTGCTGGCGGGTCCGGGGCGGCAGTTCTACACCAAAGGGTTCCCGGCGTTGTTCCGGGGCGCCCCCGACATGAACGCGCTGGTGGCTCTGGGCACCTCCGCGGCCTATGGATTCTCGGTGATCTCCACCTTCGCGCCGCGGCTGCTGCCTGCGGGCACGGCCAATGTCTATTATGAGGCTGCGGCGGTCATCGTGGTGCTGATCCTCACGGGACGCTTTCTGGAAGCCCGCGCCAAGGGCCGCACCGGTGCCGCGATCCGCAAGCTGGCGGGGTTGCAGCCAAAGACCGCAATGGTGGTCTCAGCCGGCGATGCCAATGAGATCCCGGTGGAAGAGATCGGCACCGGCGACCTGATCCGGGTCCGCCCGGGCGAGCGGATCGCGGTGGATGGTAAGATCACCTCCGGCAATTCCTACGTGGATGAAAGCATGATTTCCGGCGAGCCGGTGCCGGTTGCCAAGTCCCGCGGCGATGAGGTGACGGCAGGCACCATCAATGGCAACGCGGCGCTGGAATTCCACGCGACCCGCGTCGGGCGCGACACCGTGCTGGCGCAGATCATCCGCATGGTGGAGCAGGCTCAGGGCGCCAAGCTGCCGGTGCAGGGACTGGTCGACCGGATCACCCTGTGGTTCGTGCCCGCAGTCATTGCGGTTGCGGCGCTGACCGTGCTGGCCTGGTCTGTTTTCGGCCCGGCGCCGGCGTTGCCGCTGGCCTTGGTGGCCGGTGTCTCGGTGCTGATTATCGCCTGCCCCTGCGCTATGGGGCTGGCCACACCGACCTCGATCATGGTGGGCATTGGCCGCGCCGCGCAGATGGGGGTTCTGTTCCGCAAGGGCGACGCGCTGCAGCGGTTGCAGGACGTGCGCGTTGTGGCGCTCGACAAGACCGGCACTTTGACCGAGGGGCGCCCGGCGCTGACCGGGCTGATCTGCGCTGAGGGCTTCACCCGCGGCGAGGTGCTGCGCCTGACCGGCGCGGCGGAGGCGCAGTCCGAACACCCCATTGCCCGCGCCATCACGGCGGCGGCGGGCAAGGGATTGCCTAAGGCAGACGCCTTTGAGGCTGTTCCAGGCTATGGCCTGCGGGCAGAGGTCGAGGGGCGCGTGGTACTGGCAGGTGCAGCCCGGCTGATGGCGCGCGAAGGCATTGCGCTTGGCGCGCTGGAGGCAGAAGGCGCGCGCTTGGCCGAACGTGGAGAAACGCCGCTTTATGCCGCCATTGACGGTCAGCTTGCGGCAGTGATTGCGGTGGCGGACCCGATCAAGCCGGGCACTCCTGCTGCGATCAGGGCGTTTCACGATCAGGGCCTGAAGGTCGCCATGATCACCGGTGATGCGGCGGCCACGGCGCAGGCAATTGCCGCGCGGCTGGGCATTGATGCGGTAAAGGCCGAATGCCTGCCCGCGGACAAGGTTAAGGCGCTGCAGGAGCTGCAGGCGGAGCACGGCACGCTGGCTTTTGTCGGGGATGGCATCAACGATGCCCCGGCGCTGGCAGCAGCGGATGCGGGTATTGCCATCGGCACCGGTACCGATGTCGCGATTGAAGCGGCGGATGTGGTGCTGGTTTCGGGCGATTTGCGCGGGGTGGTGAATGCGCTGACCGTCAGCCGCGCCACCATGCGCAACATCCGCCAGAACCTGGGCTGGGCCTTTGGCTATAACGTGCTGCTGGTGCCGGTGGCGGCAGGTGTGATGTACCCATTCGGCGGGCCGCTTCTGTCGCCGGCATTGGCGGCGGGTGCCATGGCGCTGTCGAGTGTCTTTGTGCTGTCGAACGCGCTGCGCTTGCGCCGCCTGAAACCGGCCATAGATGAGGGTCAGGCCGCACCGGCACCCAAGGCAGACACCAAGCAGGAGGCACGCGCATGAACATCGGGGACGTATCCAGCCGTTCAGGCCTGCCCGCCAAGACCATCCGCTATTACGAGGACATCGGCCTCATCAAGCCGCACCGCAGCGCCAACGGCTACCGCTGCTTTGCCGAGACCGATCTGCACAAGCTGGCCTTTCTGGGCCGCGCCCGGGCGCTAGGCTTTACCATCGAGGACTGCCGTACGCTGATGGCGCTTTACGAGGATGAAAGCCGCGCCAGTGCTGACGTGAAGCAGCTGGCGCTGGAGCATCTGGGCAAGATCGAGGAGAAGATCGCCGATCTGCAAGCGATGCGCGACACGCTGGGCGAACTGGTCAAAGGCTGCGCAGGCGACAACCGCCCGGATTGCCCGATCCTGAAGGATTTGTCAGGAGAAGAATGAGCGTGCCGTATGGGGCGGGGGAGCTCCCGCGCCGCGGCTGCCCTGACGGGCTGCCTGGCGGGCTTGGGCCTGGCTTCGGGCCTTACGGCCCGAAGCGGGCATCCTCAGGCGGGGCGCAGCTCCAGGATTTCCCGGGCCTGCTGCCAGGTGGCGACGGGGCGTTCGTATTTTTCGCAAAGCTCTGCCGCGCGCTTCACCAGCGCCGCGTTGGAGGGGGCTAGTGTTGCGCGGTCCAGCCGCATGTTGTCCTCCAGCCCGGTCCGGGTGTGACCGCCCGCAGCGATCGACCATTCGTTGACCAGGATCTGCCCTGGCCCGACTCCGGCGCCGCACCACTGGGCTTCCGGCGCCAGCCGCTGCATGGTTTTGACGTAATAGTCGAACACGTCCTTATCCACGGGCATCGCGTTCTTCACCCCCATCACGAATTGCACATAGAGGGTGCCGGGAATGCGGCCCTCGCGGTTCATCTCCACCGCCTGGTGGATATGCGACAAGTCAAAGGCCTCGATCTCGGGCTTCACGTCGTAAGCGCGCATCTCAGAGGCCAGCCAGTCCACCAAATCGGGAGAATTTTCATAGACCCGGGTGGGGAAGTTGTTGGAGCCGACTGAGAGCGACGCCATGTCGGGGCGCAACGGCAGCATGCCGCCGCGCTCGTGCCCTGCGCCGGAGCGGCCGCCGGTCGACAGCTGCACGATCATGCCGGGGCAATGTTTCTGCAGTCCCTCCATCAGCCGCGCGAACCTTTCCGGGTCCGAGGTCGGTGTCTGGTCGTCGTTGCGCACATGGCAATGGGCAATCGACGCACCGGCCTCAAAGGCTTCTTGTGTGCTTTCGATCTGTTCTTCGATGGTGACGGGTACCGCCGGGTTGTTGGCCTTGGTCGGGACCGAGCCGGTGATGGCGACGCAGATGATGCAGGGTTTGCTCATGATTGATCCCCTTCAGATGTCGAAAAACACGGTTTCGTCCTCACCTTGCAGGCGGATGTTGAAACGGTAGACGGGCTTGTTTCCGCGTTCGCGGCGCTTGGCGATCAGGGTGGTCCGGCGGCGCTCCCATTCTATCACATTCAATATTGGGTCGGTAGCATTGGCTTCACCCTCATCCTCGAAATAAATCCGGGTATTCAGCCCCGTATTGATGCCGCGGGCTACGATCCACAAGGAGATGTGCGGCGCCATTTTTTGGCCGTTGCGGCCCATCACCGGGCCGGGTTTCACGGTGTCAAATCCCCATTCTCCAGTCTCGAAATCGCTAATGACCCGGCCCCAGCCGCGGAAACCCTCATCCACAGTGCCGACATGTTCCGGGTGGGCATAGATACCATCCGCATTGGCCTGCCAGGCCTCCAGCAGCACGTCCTTGACCGGCGAGCCGGTGCCGTCGATCACCACGCCCTCAACCCGGATGCGCTCGCCCTTGGCGTTGGGGCCGGCAATGTCCCAGCCAAGCTCTTGATCGTAAATCTCAAACCCTGCTGCACCGGGGGCGAGGCCTATGTGGACATAAGGGCCGGCGGTCTGCGAGGGGGTTTCCTTCAGGTATCCAAGCTTTTGGCGCATAACATTCTCCTTGCCGCATTTCCGAACCGGAAAACCGGTTCCCACTTTTCCTGGAAATGCTTCAGTTCCCCTCCAGCCGGTTTTCAAACAGCGTGGACCGCCGCCCGCGCAGCACGATGTCAAAGCGGTAGGCGATGGTGTCCAGCGGAATGGTCGCGTTCATGTCGAGCCGGGCAATCAGCATCTCCACCGCTTCCCGGTCCGGGATGGTGTTCACGATCGGGCAGCGGGCAATCAGCGGGTCGCCCTCGAAGTAGAGCTGGGTGATCAGCCGCTGGGCAAAACCGGTGCCGAAGACCGAGACGTGGATATGCGCGGGCCGCCAGTCGTTCACCCAATTGCGCCAGGGGTAGGCGCCGGGTTTCACGGTACGGAAATTATAGCAGCCGTTTTCATCCGTCAGCGTCCGCCCGCAACCGCCGAAATTCGGGTCCAGCGCGCCCAGGTAGCTGTCCTTCTTGTGCCGGTAGCGGCCAGAGGCATTGGCCTGCCAGATTTCCACCAGCGTATTCGGCACGGGACGTGCGTTTTCATCCAGCACCCGGCCATGCACGATAATCCGCTCGCCGATGGGGCTTTCTCCGGGTTGGGTAAAGTTGGTCAGCAGGTCATTGTCGGCGGCGGCGATGTCGCTGTGGCCGAACACCGGGCCGGTGATCTCGCTGGCGGTGTTCTCCAGGCTGATCAGCGGAAGTTGCGGCGAACGGGTGACCGAGGTCTTGTAATCTTGCGACAGCGCTGGCGGGTGCCAGCGGCGGTCGCGCTGGTAGAACTCCCCTTGTTCCGGCGGTGTGCTCATGCGGTTCTCCCTTCCTCAGCGGCCATTTCGGCATAGGTTTCCTTGGCCAGCTTCAGCGCACGGTTTGCACGTGGCACTCCGGCATAGATGGCGGCATGCTGGAAGGCTTCAATCACGTCCTCCTGGCTGGCACCGGTGCGGACGGTGGCGCGGATGTGCATCGGAATTTCGTCGAAATTCCCAGTGGCAGCCAGCAGCGCCAGTGTCAGCATGGACCGTTCCCGCAGTGAAATCCGGTCAGAGGCCCAGACCGTGCCCCAGGCAGCTTCGGTGATCAGTTCCTGAAAGGGGGCGTCCAGCGCTGTTTTGGCAGTCTCTGCGCGCTCTACGTGGGCGTCGCCAAGCACTTTGCGCCTGATCTGCATGCCTTGGCTGTACCGGTCTTTCTGCGTCATCCTGGTCTCCCCGTGCTGGATAAAGTATCGCATGCCGGGGATGATCTGTATAATCTTGAATGACACATGAAATCATAACCGGACCGGTATGCGGCTATCGTCTTCATTGAAACTGCGCCATCTTGAGGTGTTCGTCGAAGTGGCCCGCAAGATGAGCGTCACCCAGGCCGCCGGGGCCTTGGGTATGACCCAGCCTGCGGTGACACGGGCGCTGCGCGAACTGGAGGACGTTTGCGGCAAGCCGCTGGTTGAAAAGCATGGCCGGGGTATTCGGCTCAGCGGGTATGGCGAGCTGTTCCGGGATCATGCCGGGCGCAGCCTGGCGCTGGCTCGTGACGGGGTGGCGCTGTTGCGCGGCCTGGACGAGGCAGACGGACCGCTGGTTGCCATTGGCGCACTGCCCACCGTCGGCGCCGATCTGGTCCCAGACACGCTGGCGCAGCTGCGTGGCGGCGGCGCGCCGGGGCGGTTCATGGTGATGTCCGGGGGTAATCAGTACCTGATCGACCAGCTGCGCCGGGGCGGGCTGGATGTGGTGGTTGGCAGGATGCCTGCGCCGGAAGCCATGGCGGGCGTGGCATTCGACCCGCTGTACCGCGAGCGGGTGGCCGTCGTTGTCGCGCGGGACCATCCTTTGGCCGGCGCCGTGCACGTGCCGCCTTCAGCATTTGAGGATTACCCGGTGCTGATGCCGTCTGAAGGATCGATAATCCGGCCGATGGTCGAGCGGATGTTTCTTGAGCAGGGATTGGCACTGCCCCGGTTCCCGATCGAAACCGTTTCCGCCACATTTGGGCGGCGCTTTGTCTTGGCGCATCAGGCGATTTGGATCATCAGCCACGGTGTGGTGCGGCCGGAGCTGGAGGCTGGCAGCATGGCAGCGCTGCCCTTGAATACCGACAGCACTCTTGGCCCCGTGGGTCTGTGTGTCCGGCGGGAGCATCAGCTTTCGGCTGCAGCCCAGCGGTTTTGTGCGGCCCTGCGCAGGGCCTGCACCGCGCAGGGGCTGGCTTAGGAGCCGCCTGTACTCCGGCATGCCGGGTTGCGGCATTGCCGTGTGTTTCCCTTACTGCCGTCATGAAGTAATATTCATCAAACAATATTTGTGCATTTGATTGCGCGGGGATACGGAAAGGAAACGGTATGGCGTTCACCAGGCGTGAATTTGGGTTGTCGGCTGCAGCGGGGCTGGCGGCTGCTGCTGTCCCCGGCTGGGCTTCGGCGCGGATCACTTTGGGCAACAAGCGGATTGAGACGGTTTCAGACGGGTATCTCACTTTGCCGCCGGAGTTTCTGTTTGACGGGCTTGAGCCGGACGCTTTGCAACAAGCGTTGAAACAGTACGGGCTTGCAGCCGGGCCGCTGACGCCGGAAGTGAATGTAACCCTGCTGCGCGAAGAGGGCCGAGTTGTTCTGTTCGATGCCGGCGCTGGGCCGGGGTTTCAGGATAGTGCAGGAAATCTGCCCGGCGCGCTGGATGTTCTTGGCGTCACGCCTGACCAGGTGACGCATGTGGTCTTTACACATTGCCATCCGGATCACCTGTGGGGGGTGCTGGATGATTTTGACGATCTGCTGTTCCCTGGCGCGGCCTATCTGATGGGGCAGGGGGAATGGGATTACTGGTTCGACCCGCAGACTGCAGACAGCATTGGCAGCAGCAGGACGGGCATGGCCATTGGGGCCCGGCGCAGGATGGAGCGGCTGGAAGACAAGGTGCAGCTTTTCCGGGACGGCGAGGAGATCCTGCCTGGAGTCGCAGCTCATGCCACGCCAGGCCACACGCCGGGGCATATGTCATTTGAAGTCCGGGATGGCAGTGACAGTGTCCTGGTTCTAGGGGATGCAGTGGGTAATCATCATGTGAGCTTTGCTGACCCTGCCAGGCTGGTTGGTGCCGACCAGGAGCCGCAAACGGCTGCTGCGGCACGTATGCGTTTGCTGGACCGGCTTGCCGCCGAACAAATGCAGTTGATCGGCTATCATCTGCCCGGCGGCGGTATCGGGCGGGCAGAGCGCATGGGCAGCGGCTACCGCTTCGTGCCAGCGGTTTAGGGGCGGATATCAAGGCAACACAAGCCGAAGGCTTGATTTTCGATTCTGGCAGACAGCCCCGCTGTTCCGCTTGGATAGTGAATTACAGTTTTTGCGTGTGCGGCTGCTCTTCTTAGCAGATCAGGCCATGGTTGTTGCAAAGGATCTGCATTGTTTCATTAAATCAGGTTGCTCCAAACAGTCAGCTTACCGTGCCATGTCGTTTGGGCTATAGTGTTAACCCTCAGACGCACCTGATGGTTGTCAGGTGTTGCTTTTGAAGTGAATTGAGAAAAAATGCAATCGGTAATTGCAAAACATATTGCCGTAATGCAATGTAACGTTACTTTAATTTCAAGTGCGACACGGATTATTGTGGGGTTAACGGATGACTGTCTTCCTAAAGATATGCCGGTTTGGCGCGTTTGGCGTCTTTCACGCGGATGGAGCCAATGTTCAGCTTGGGGCGAAACATCAGGCGCTGCTGGCGCTTTTGTCCTCGGCTGACGGCGGGATCCGCACGCGGGCGTTTCTGGAGAAGACACTGTGGTGCCTGGCGCAGCCCGAACAGGCAAAGGCAAGCCTGCGGACAGCCTTGTCGACGTTGCGCCGGCATCTGGGCCCCGAAGCGGCCAAGCTGCTGTATGCAAACCGGGAGCGGGTTATCCTCGACCTGACCCGGGTGGAGTTGGACAGTTGCGCGGGCAATGCGAATTTCATGGAAGGGTTTGAACTGCCTCATGAGACCGCTTTTAACACTTGGCTGAGCGAAGCCCGGGCAGAGTTTGCCCGTGGTGCTGCCCGGTCTGGGCCGCAGGCAGGAGCATCGCCAGGCCGTGTTATCCTGGATGGGCTGCTGCCTTCCATTGCGGTGCTGCCCTTTGTGCATCGTGCCCCGGGCGACGCGGTTGTGCCGCTGGGATCGCTGATGTCTGAAGAATTGTCACGGTACTTGTCGCGCAGTTGGGCGTTTTCAGTCACCTCATACCTGGCATCGCGCCAGTTTGATCCGGAAACAGTGCGTCCAGCCGAAGTGTCTTCTGTCGCGGGCGTTGATTACTTGGTGTCGGGCACCGTCAGCTGCGACGGCAACCGGTTCCGGGTTGAGATCGATCTGCATGATGCCGTCCGCGAAAAAGTGATCTGGTCGCGCAGTTTCGAGGGCAGCAAAGGCAGCCTGATGGAGGGCCGCAGTGCCGTGCTGCGCAATGCAACGCAGCAAATCGGACAGACCGCCGCGGGCGAAGCTGTCCGGCTGGCGGGTTTCAAGCCGCTGCCCACCCTGGAAAGCCATACCCTGTTGATGGCGGCGATTTCTCTGATGCAGGAAATGGACGCGCGCAAATTCCAGCAAGCACATGAAATCCTGTCGCATCTGCTTGAACGGGAGCCAAAGCATGTGCTGCCGCTGACTTGGATGGGATTTTGGCATGTGATGCGGGTTGAAAAGGGATTGTCTCCGAACCGTGGAGAGGACAGCCGCCTGGCCAGCCGGATGGCAGAGGCCGCGATCGAAGCTGCGCCGGGCTTCTCGTTGGCTCATACGCTCAAGGGGCTTATCTCCAGCCATCTGACGTTCCGCTTCGATCTGGCCCAGGACGCCTATGACCTGGCGCTGCGCGACAATCCGAACGAGGCGTTGGCGCTGCTGCTGAAAGGGGCGACACTGGCCTATCAGGATATGCCGGATGAAGCAGTGCAAATGACTGACGCGGCCCGGCGGCTGACGCCTCTGGGACCGCAGCGGTACTATTTTGATGCGCTCTCGGCGCTGGCGTATTTGTCTGCCCGCAACTTTGGCCGTGCGATTGAACTTTCTGAACGGTCGCTGGAAGCCAAGGGAGCCTTCCCGGTGCCGTTGCGTTCCAAGGCGATCGCCCTGCAAATGTCCGGTCGGGGTGCTGAAGCCCGCAGCACAGTCCAAAGGCTGCTTGAGGCGGCGCCGGAATTCTGCCTGTCGCAGTTTCAGCGTGACAATCCTGCAGCGATGAGCCCGGCAGGACAGGAGTGGGCTTCTGCTTTGCGGCAGGCGGGCGTGCCGGAATAGCCGGTCAAGCAATTTTGCAAAAGCCACGGTGACGCAGTGTAACCTGTATTCCGAAAATATCGTTTGTGCGGGAAGCGGCTGTGCGTGCTAGGCTTTAGCGGAACCAGCAGCAAATCGGGCAGTTTGGCCCTGAACCAAGGTCTAGGAGGCGGCGTGCCGGAGAACCTGTCTTTTGAACGCCGGTTTTCGGAATACGGCCCGGGTGTGCAGCCCGAAGAGCGGACACAAGAGATCCTGGATGTTGTTGAGGATTTCATGCACCGCTGGGGTTATTCGGTGCAAAATCTTATCGGTGCCGACTTGACGGTCGAGCATCTGGGCGGCGGGCCGAGCGAAGTGCCGGATCTGATCTTCAGAATGGCTGCGCTGGATTACTTTGAGATTGTCATCCGCAGCGGCAGCGGGACCGTCAGTTACGGCGGCTGGCTGACAGGCACTTTGCCGGTTACTGTGTCCGGCGAGCAGGTGAATGGCCGTCCGGTTCTGCTGACCACTTGCCGCGAAGGCGGGCAGATCCGGCATATCTTTGATCCGCTATCCGGTTATCGGCCTGTCACCGAAGCCACAAATTTGCCCCTGCATGCGGTGCGCCGTCTTTCCGGAGAGACCTGACCGGTAAAGGTGAAACGGCCTTTGCAGCAGGCTTCGGTTATGGTCAGTCGCTAAAATCCAACAGATTTCCCGATTGCCGCTCATGCTTTTTTTACGTTCTTGCGGCCCTTTTGTATGGGAGACGCGGGCAGCTGTACGGCAGCGGTCCTGCACCATTGAATGCCTGGCCTGCCGATGACGGCGGCGAGGCCGGAAGCTTGTCCGGTCTTGGCACGGAATATGGGCGGATGCCTTGGGTGATATAATGACTGCAAAGAAAAAACTTCCCGCCAAGCGCGGTTTCCGTTTGGTTTCCAGCATTGGCGCAAAAATCACGCTGATCCTGATGGCAATGGGGGCTGCTTTAGCAGTTGGCGGTGTTCTGGTTACTCTGGTCTTTTCTCAGACCGGCCGCCAGATGGAGGTTTTGACCGAACAGAAAGTGCCCCGGCTGGAGCTGAGCGGCCGCCTTGTCAAAGCGGGAAGCCGGACAAAGGATGCTATGATCGCAGTCTTGCAAGCTGGATCAGTTGATGGGCTGGCCCAGGCCGAAAGCGAAGCGGCTGCAGCTATTGCGCATCTTGAAAGCAGCCTGGCAGAACTGCCTGCGGCAGAGCGGGCCATGTTTAGGCCGGAGGCTGACGCGGCCTCGGAAATGCTCAACAATCTGATCGCGGCCCGCAACGGCGCCTTTCGCAACCAGGCCTGGATCGACTCTCAGACCGCCAGCTTGCAGACACTTAGCCAAACAGTGCAGGAAAAGCTGGTGCAGGTCGCATCGGAGGCCAGCGACAGTTTGATGGCAGGCGGCGAGGACACAATCGGCCAGGTCGACGAGGTGCTCAAAAACCTGGTGGAGCAACAGTTCGGCAGCCTGCAAACGCTGCTGGAGGCCCGCGCCGATATCAGCATTTTGTCCGGTGCGGCTCTGGCGCTGGGCCATGTGCGCGACGTGCCGACCAAGCGGGCGCTCAAAAAGATGGCCAATGACGCTTTGAGTCGGCTGGAACCGGTCATGGGGCGGCTTGAGGAGCTTGGCCTGGATGCATTCAGGGCCAAGAAGGTCCGCGCCGGTGTGGAACTGTTCCGCTATACCCTCACCGCAAGCCGCAAGGAGCTGAAGGACAGCCGCAAGGAAGTTCTGAGCGCCCGCAACGCCAGCGTCCGCCCGCTGACCCAGGCGATGGAACGCATGGTGTTCACCCTGTCTGTTGCGGCAACCCAGGCCAGCTCCGATAACCGGATGGCGATCCAGGGGTTGCTGGACAACCAGGTTGGCGTGCTGCAGCAGCTGCTGGAGATCAACGGCTGGATCAGCGCCTTCCAGGTGGCGGCGCTGGATGTGGCGGCTGCGCATGATATTGATGCTGCCGATGCTGCTGCTGCCCCGCTTCAGGAAGCTGCCAAGGCGCTGCAGGGGTATGCCGGTTTCAATAATGGGGTCTTTGCGCAGGAGCTTAAGGACTTGGTTGGCCTTGCCGATCCGTCCGAGGGATTGCCGGTCTTCAAGGTGGCGTCGCTGGAGGCTACGGCTGCGGCTGCTGCGGCGTCGCAGGCAACTGTGGATGCGGTGCTGGAATTTGCACATCACGCAACCAGTCTGGGGGCCGAAAGCCGGCTGGAGATCGCGTCCATAGCGGGGGGGCTTGCGGGTGATGTGAAGGCGGCGCAGCAACAGCTGCAGATCCTGGCGGCTGTGGCCGCAGCTGTGTTCCTGGCGTCTCTGGTTCTGACGCGGATCCTTATCCTGCGCCCTCTGGCTGATATCAGCGGCACAACCGAGCGGCTGGCTGCAGGCAACTTGCGTCCTGTAACGGGGTACGACCGGTCGAGCGACGAAATCTTCCGGATTGCCACCGCGCTGTCGGTGTTTCGCGACGGGCTGGTGGAGAAGGCAGAAGTTGAGGCCGCAGCGGATGCGGAACGTGACGCCCGCCTGGCAGAGCAGACTGCGGCGGTGGCGGCCATTGGCGAAGGGCTGGAGCAGCTGTCGCAAGGCGATCTGACAGCCCGGATCCACGGGGAAATGGGCGAGGGCTATACGAAGCTGCGTGATGATTTCAATGCGGCGCTGGTGAAGCTGGAGGCATCCGTCAGCAGCCTCAGCACAAGCGGCCAGTCGATTGCTGGCGGCAGCACCGAAATCTCCTCGGCCTCCCGCGATCTGTCCGAGCGCTCGGAGCGTACTGCGCAGACGCTGGCAGGCACGGCTGCCGCCGTGAACCAGCTCTCGGTTTCCATTACCGGCACCGCCCAGGCCTCGGGGGAGGCGTCAGCCTCTGTTGAAGCGGCCCGCGAGAATGCCAGCGCCAGCATTGAGGTGGTGAAGCGAACGTACGGCGCAATGGAAGCAATCAAGGAAAGCTCCGAGAAAATCTCACGGATCATCGGCATGATCGAGGCGATTGCCCAGCAGACCAACCTATTGGCGCTGAATGCCGGGGTTGAGGCCGCACGCGCTGGCACTGTTGGCAAGGGCTTTGCGGTGGTGGCCTCGGAAGTGCGGACCTTGGCGCACCGGTCGAAAGAAGCTGCGACTGAAATTTCGGCTCTGGTGGATGAGGCCGGCCAGAATGTCGAACTTGGTGCCGATCTGGTTGAACAGACCCGCACGGCAATTGGCGAAATCTCCGCCTCTGTCGACAGCGCAGCGGATCTGATGAAGACTATTTCCCAGGCCTCTTCCGAGCAATCCGGCAGCCTGCAGGAGATCAATTCGGCAATGTCCAATCTTGACGATGCCACCACCCGCAATGCTGCCCTGTTCGAGGAGGTCACCTCCTCAAGCCTGGGCCTGTCCAAAGAAGCGCAGGCCATGGCCGGAGCCATCGGCGCCTTCAGGACAAATGCAGATTCCGAGGCGGCTTCAGGCGGTCTGGAACAGGAAGATCCCTGGAGGCTGCAAGCCTGACAACTTGCGGACTGGCCGGCATTTTGGCCTGCCGCGTTACCTGTTGCGCAGCCTGCGCATGCCTTCGCTGGCGATGCCCTGCAGCTTTGCCCCCCAGCCATAGTGCCCGCTGGCCAGCACGGCGCCGATACCGTCATAGAAATCCAACCGGGCGCGGATCTTGCCGGCAGCTTGTGTCATCTTCCTGACAACCGGTGAATTTTCCGCCAGGCCAAACGTTCTGGCATCCGCAAGGCGCTGCTCCAAGACGGCCAGTTGGCCTTTCAGCATCCGTGTCCGGCGCTCCTGATTGGTCAGAGTGCTGATCTTCTTGGTCAGCTGGGCTGAGATGCCGACGTCTTCCTTGTAGATCACCAGCTTCTCGGGAATGTAGTGCAGGCCGTCCTCCAGCAGGGCGCGGAAGCCGAGAATGAGATCCTCATAGGCGCTGTCCTCGGGAAGACCGCCATACTTACGGTATAAATCTTTGTGCCAGGCCGCTGTCGCGCCCAGGAACAAAGAAAAAGACGTTGCTGCATCGAGCGTGTTGAAATTTTTGTAAAAAAGAGCGCGTTTGTAGGCGTTTCCGCCAGGGCCACCCTGAGGTCCAACCGTTTCCGCATCTGAAAATATTAGTTTTGCACCGGTTTTCCGATGGCAATCGACAATTTTTTGAATCCTGCCGGGGGCGTTCCGGTCGTCACCAGCGGCCCAGATCATCAGGTCGGAACTTGCGAGGGAAATTGCAAGTTCAATGTGGCGGTTGAGGCCCAGGTTCATATCATTGCGCCGGGCTTTGAGAGAATGCGGGCCCCGATAGCTGTTTGTCAGCTCTTGGATCTTGTCAAAAGTCCCATCAGTCGAGGCGTCATCAGAAATGATAATTTCGATCGGCTCGCAATTCTGCTCCAGCAAGGACTCAACGGCCTCGGTGATCGTATCCTCCTGGCAATAGGACAGCAGGATGAAAGTGGCGGCGGGTGTTTGTGACACTTGTAATCCTCTAGTTTTGCGGGCGACGCATCTCTTGTCTTTCCGCTTCGGCGCAGACCGGGAAGCAGTCCGCACATGTCAGGGGAACTGCCGACCTTGTTTCTAATATACTTTGTCGTGCACGGTGAACATCGGATTCCGTCCGAACTGCCGTAGTGCATAAGGTGGAACAGAAAGGCCGGGTCTCGCCGCGTCATGGTAAATTTCCGACGACGAAGCGCGATCAGAAAAATGATAACTTTTTCTGGTAATTACCCGGCTTGACTTGCAGCGTTTGGAGGGAACCTGGATAAGGTGCCGATAGGCGTATTAGTGCCTGTTCCGGCCTTTGGGCTGTTTCCGCCGGGTTTGGTTGCGATGCACAATCTTTGGGGCTCTCCGGACGGAAAATGGAGTTTCACCACGCTTCCGTTGAGGCCGCTCTACGAGTGCGATGCTCTTTGATCTGGCTGGAGCTTGCTTGCCGAAATCCAGGCCAAGATATTCTTGGGAAAACAAAAAGCCGGTTTTGTTCTGTTTCCCCTGTCTCGACAGCACCAGACCGCAGATGGAAGTTGAGAACTTTGCTATTGCCCTTTCTAACATCAAAATGGGCTTGTTCGAATCCTAGAGTTTCGAAGCCTATTTCATAGACCATTACCGCTGAAAAAGTGACAAGGCCAGCTGGGCGTGCGGGTTTGATTATCCAGCTTCCCCAAGAAAACGAACGGGGGTTGTCGTGGAAATCATAAACACGAACAACGCCATAATCCACTTCTTTGCAGGATATAACGAAGTAGTATTCTTCTCCGCGCCGTTCTCTGTCCTTGTAGTGTGTGATCCATTCAGCCTGATCTAACACAACACTGGAAGACGGGCTGAGATGCCTGTTTAAGGCAGGGTCAGCTCGAAGTTGGCAAATAAATGCAGCGTCCGATGGTTTAACCAGTCTCAGGTGTGACTGATAACTCTGGTCAAGTGCTGGAGAACTCAAAACTCTATCAATCTGCATAAACCGATCGCCCTTCAAAATTTTGACCAGTTGTCACGTGTCTGCATGAGTGTGGCAAAGCTGTTTTCACTGTGTTTCTCGGGTCGGGTCGCAAAACTAAGCGCTGGATCGAAGCTGGCTCCAGGCCGTGGCGAAGTCTTTAACGACGCTGCTGCATTTCACCCGCACCGATGATCAGTAGCTTTTTGCTCATGGGAGGGTCTCTGTCCTTGATTGAGGCGGCCCTGGCGGCCGGCGCTGCTTGCTGGTCCGGTTCAGATATGCATATACACAAGGGACATTCAAATGCGAAGGCGGTTTCTGTGCCTCTGACTGACTGCAAAATCATTGACTTGCCCAAAATCACTGACGTGCGGGGCAACCTGACTTTTGTCGAGGGCGGCAATCATATCCCCTTTGATATCAAGCGGGTATACTACCTCTACGATGTGCCGGGCGGGGCCGACCGCGGCGAGCATGCGCATAAGGCGCTGCATCAGTTCATTATCTGCATGTCGGGCAGTTTCGACATCCTGCTGGACGACGGTTTCGAGACTAAGCGTTTCCACCTGAACCGCTCATACTACGGGCTGTATGTCTGCCCGATGATGTGGCGCTACCTGGATAACTTTTCCTCCGGGGCGGTCTGTATGGTGCTGACTTCGGAAGTGTACGACGAAGCGGACTACATCCGCGACTATGATGAATTCAAAGCCGCCGCAGGTGCGGTATGAAGGTTCCCTTCCTCGACATCGCAGGCGCTCACGCTGAAATTCAGGATCAGCTGGAGGCAGCCGTGCTGCGGGTGGCGCGTTCTGGCTACTTTATTCTAGGCCCCGAAGTGGAGGCGTTTGAGGCGGATTTCGCCCGCTATACCGGTGCGCCGCATTGTCTGGGCACTGGCAATGGCTTGGACGCGCTGATTTTGGCGCTCAAGGCGATGGGGATCGGCCCGGGCGATGAAGTGATCGTGCCTGCGAACACCTATATCGCGACTTGGCTGGCAGTCAGCTTTTGCGGTGCAGCCATTGTCCCGGTGGAACCGCTGGAAGCCACTCACAATATCGACCCGGATGCAGTGGCTACCGCCATCACGCCCCGAACCAAGGCAATCATTCCGGTTCATCTCTATGGCCAGCCAGCGGATATGGACCCGCTGCTGCAGCTGGCGGACCGCCACGGGCTGCACCTGCTCGAAGACGCGGCCCAGGCGCATGGCGCCGGATACAAGGGCCGGAGGATCGGCAGCTTCGGCGAGGCCGCCTGCTGGAGCTTTTACCCAGGCAAAAATCTGGGGGCGCTGGGGGATGGCGGCGGGTTCACCACGACCTCGCCGGAGCTGGCAGAGCGGGTCTCTATGCTGCGGAACTATGGCTCGGCAGTTAAATACGAACATGAGCTGGCCGGCCAGAACAGCCGCCTGGATCCGATTCAAGCGGCGGCGTTGCAGGTGAAATTGCAAGTGCTTGATGATTGGAACGCCCGCCGCCAGGCGATTGCGGCGCGCTACCTGGAGGCGCTGTCTGGGGCCGGTCTGGTGCTGCCTGCGGTGCCGCAATGGGCGGACCCGGTCTGGCACCTCTTTGTGGTGCGCCATCCGGACCGGGATGCTTTCCGCGCGCGGCTGGAAGCTGCAGGAGTCGGCACCGTCATCCACTACCCCAAGCCGCCGCATCTGCAGAACGCCTATGCCGGGCTTGGCTATGGCAAGGGGGCGTTCCCAGTTTCGGAGATGTTGGCTGCGCAGGTGATCAGCCTGCCGATCGGGCCTGCTCAGACTGACGCGCAAACCGAATATGTAATCGAACAGGTGCTGAAACTGGCGTGACCGGCGCACACCGGTATTTCTGACGCCCGGTCCTTTGAACCTGCAAGTGTGCTTTGTCCAGGGGTGAGGCGGCTGGTCATTGCATCAACAGGCGGCTGAATTTGACCAGTGCAAAGCCTGCAGTTGGATCAATGCCGGCGTTTTGGAAGCCTGTAGTGTGGAAATTGTATTGCGAAGCCGGGGCCGCCAATTGTAAAATGTCGCATGACAATATGGCATCCTGATCCTTCCACCTTGACCTCCCCCCTGCATGCGAGTCTTGCGCTGGCCATTGCAAAGGCAATCTCAGACGGCAAGCTGCCGAAGGGGACGCAGCTGCCGACCCACCGCAAAATGGCCGATGATCTCGGGCTGAGCGTCCACACCGTCAGCAAGGCATACGAAAGTTTGCGGCGGCAAAGGTTGATTGATGGCCAGGTCGGCCGGGGCAGCTACGTTCTGGATCCTGACATGACCAACGATCAGCCGTTTCAGCTGAGCTCTGAACGCGGCGGCGGTTTCGATCTGTCGATTTCACGCCCGGCATTTTCACAGCAGCACGCCGAGCGGTTCGAGCAAGCGCTGAGGGAGCTGCCGGAGGGGTTGGACCCGAGCTACTACTTATCCTGCCGCCCGAATATCGGTCATGACGCCCACCGCGCCGCCGGGGCGCAGTGGTTGCGGCACTGCGGTTTGGAAGTGCCGCCGGAGCGGATCATCATGACCAATGGGGTCAGTCACGGAATGTCTGCGGCGCTGTCGGCGCTGACCCGGCCAGGCGACACGGTGGTGTCAGACAAGGTTACACATCACTTGCTGGTTTCGGGTTGTTCTTATCTGGGCTTGAACCTTGCAGGGATTGATGTGGATGCGGATGGCATCCTTCCGGATGCGCTGGCGCGCTTTTGCCAGGAGAACAGCCCTAAGATTTTGTTTTTGCTTCCATCCTTGGCCAACACGACAGCGGGCATGATGCCAGAGGAACGCCGCCGTGCACTGGTGGAGGTCGCCCGCAAACACGATCTGCACATCATCGAAAACGATGCCTTCGGACCGGTGGCCGAAGACCGCCCGGTGCCGGTGACGGCGCTGGCGCCGGAGCGGTCGATTTACCTGACGACCTTTACCAAATGCACCGTCTCGGGGCTGCGGGCCGGGTACATGGCAGCGCCGGAGCATCTGTTGCCCGCGCTGACCGGGCGGATTGTCGTGTTCGGCTGGATGGCGACGCCCTTGATGTGCGAACTGGCCACCCGCTGGGTGCAGGACGGCACCGCGCTGGAGCTGGCGCAGTGGCAGCGGCGCGCGCTGGCGGAGCGCTATGCCATCGCCGAAGACGTGCTGCAGGGTTGGCGTTGGCAAGGCCACCCGTCGGCGCTGCACCTGTGGCTGCCGCTGACCGAGGGCTGGACCACCGCCAGCTTTGTCTCCTATGCGCAGGAGCTGAAGGTGGCGGTGGCGCCGGATGCGCCGTTTCTGACCCCCAGGACCCCGCCGCAGAATGCGGTGCGGATCTCGCTGGGCAGCATTCAGGACCAGGACCGCTTCCGGCAGGCGCTGGAGCTGATTGCCGGCATGCTGGGCCGCCCGCCGGAGGGGGTTGCGCCCTTCACATACTAATTGTCCTGCAACAATAAAAAAATTGACATGCAGTACAATTTCTCTCAAGTCTGTCGCAGCGGTGCGCAGGCACCGGCGAGACTTGGGAGGAAATCATGGCTCAGACAGTCACATTCAGCTTCGGCGCCCTGGCGGCGGCGGGGATTGCCTTGGCGGGCAGCGCGGCGCAGGCGGACACCTGGCGGTACGCCTTTGAGGAGGCGATGACCGATGTGCAGGGCGTCTATGCGCAGAAATTCAAGGCAGAGATCGAGGCGAACTCGGATCACGAGATCCAGCTGTTCCCCTATGGCACGCTGGGCGAATCCGCCGACATCATGGAGCAGACCCAGGACGGCATCCTGCAGTTCGTGGACCAGTCGCCGGGCTTTACCGGCTCGCTGATTCCCGAGGCGCAGGTGTTTTTTGTGCCCTACCTGCTGCCAACCGATCAGGATCACCTGGCGCGCTTTTACAAGGAGAGCAAGGCGATCAACGGCATGTTCAAGCCGCTCTATGCCGAGCAGGGGCTGGAACTGTTGAACATGTTCCCCGAAGGCGAAGTGGCGATGACCACCAAGACGCCAGTCACCACCTGTGCCGATCTGGACGAGGTGAAGTTCCGGGTGATGACCAACCCGCTTCTGGTCGAAAGCTACAAGGCCTTTGGCGCTACCCCGACACCGCTGCCGTGGGGTGAGGTTTACGGCGGGCTGCAGACCAATGTGATCCAGGGGCAGGAGAACCCGACGTTCTTCCTGTACTCGACCAAGATCTATGAGGTTACCGACTACATCACCTATGCCGGCCACAACAACTTCACCACTGCTGTGATGGCGAACAAGGACTTCTATGACGGCCTCAGCGCCGAGGAGCAGCAGGTTGTGCAGAACGCGGCGCAGGCCGCCTATGACCACACCGTGGTTTACCAGCAGCAGGCTGCCGAGAGTGAGCTGGCCAAGATCATGGAAGCCAAACCGGAAATGCAGGTGACTGTGCTGAACGACGATCAGCGCAGCTGCTTCAAGACAGCAGCGGCTGAGGTCGAGGCCAAGTTCATCGAGATGACCGGCGACAGCGGCGCTGCGATCCTGGAGCAGTTGAAGGCAGACCTGGCGGCCACCGCCAACTGACGCCTGTCCTGTAAACAGTGCTGAGCGGGTCCTGCCTGCTCAGCAGCATCCGGGCCCGGGGAGGAAGGAATGCAACAGTCACACGAGTCAGCGCTGCCCGGGTTTCTGGGTGTGATCGACAGCGCCATCAGCCGAATTGAATCATTCCTGCTAGCGGCGGGCGTTCTGCTGATGGCCGCCAATACCGTGGCCAATGTGGTGGGGCGGTTTGTTCTGGGCAATTCCATCTTCTTTACCGAAGAGCTGAACCGGATCCTGATCATCCTGATCACCTTTGCCGGCATCAGCTATGCCGCGCGCAACGCCCGCCACATCCGGATGTCGGCGATCTATGACTTGCTGCCGCCGCATCTGCGCAAGGTAATGGTGGTGGTGATTTCCGTGGTCACCGCCGGATTTATGTTTTTGCTGTGTTTCTATGCGGTGAAATACATCGGTTCGCAGGCATCGCGCGGGCGGGTGCTGCCCGCATTGCAGATCCCGGTCTGGATCATTCTGGTCTGGGTGCCAGCGGGGTTCTTCATGACCGGTGCCCAATACCTGCTGACCGCCGTGCGTAATCTGACGTCCCCCGGCATCTATCTCTCGACCCATGTGCAAGAGGGATACGAGAGCACGGAAGAAATCGAAATCTGAGGGCGATCCGATGGCTGCAACAATATTCCTGACCATGATTGTCCTGCTGCTTCTGGGCTTTCCGATGATGATCCCGCTGATTGCCGGCGCCTTTATCGGCTTTCTGATGCTGTTCGGCGATCTGGCCCGGACCGAGACGATGGTGCAGCAGATGCTGGCCGGTATCCGGCCTGCCTCGCTGATTGCGGTGCCGATGTTTATCTTTGCCGCCGACATCATGACTCGCGGCCAGTCGGCCGGGCGGCTGATCAATGTGGTGATGGCCTATATGGGCCACATCCGCGGCGGGCTGGCGATCTCCACTGCGGCGGCCTGCACCATGTTCGGGGCGGTGTCGGGATCGACGCAGGCAACAGTGGTGGCGATCGGCTCGCCGCTCAGGCCGCGGATGCTGCAGGCCGGGTACAAGGACAGCTTTGTGCTGGCGCTGATCGTGAACGCGAGCGACATCGCCTTTCTGATCCCGCCCTCCATCGGCATGATCATCTATGGGGTGGTCTCCAGCACCTCGATTGCCGAGCTGTTCATTGCGGGCATCGGTCCCGGCCTGCTGATCCTGCTGCTGTTTTCCACCTACGCCTATATCTACGCGGTGCGTAACAATGTGCCGACCGAACCCAAGGCCACCTGGCGCGAGCGTCTGAGGACCATGCGGCAGGCGCTGTGGCCGATGGGATTCCCGGTGATCATCATCGGCGGCATTTATGGCGGCGTCTTCAGCCCGACCGAGGCAGCGGCGGCCTGTGTGCTCTATGCGCTGATCCTGGAGGTTCTGGTGTTCCGCTCAATGGCGCTGGCGGATGTCTATGACACTGCCAAGTCCACCGGCCTGATCACCGCCATCGTGTTCATCCTGGTCGGGGCAGGGGCGGCGTTTTCCTGGGTGATTTCCTTTGCGCAGGTGCCGCAACAGATCCTGGGGGCCATCGGCATTGCCGAGATGGGCGCCATCGGGGTGCTGTTCGTGATCTCCATCGCGTTTTTCATCGGCTGCATGTTTGTCGATCCCATCGTGGTGATCCTGGTGCTGGTGCCGGTGTTTGCGCCGGTGGTGAAATCGGTGGGGCTGGACCCGGTGCTGGTCGGCACCATAATCACCCTGCAGGTGGCCATCGGATCGGCCACGCCGCCCTTCGGCTGCGATATCTTCACCGCGATTGCCGTGTTCAAACGCCCCTATGCCGAGGTGGTGCGCGGCACGCCGCCCTTTATCCTGATGCTGCTGGGCGTGTCGGTGGCGCTGATCTTCTTTCCGCAGATTGCGCTGTTCCTGCGCGACCTGGCCTTTGCCAAATAGGGAGCCGCAGCGATGTTCACATCCATTCTGGTGCCCTTTGACGGCTCGCAAGGGGCGGAGGCCGCGCTGGCCAAGGCGGCTGGGCTGGCGCAGCTGTGCGGTGCGGAGCTGACGCTGCTGACGGTCTACCGGCATCATTCGCTGTTGGAGGCGTCGATGCATATGGTGCGCGCGGATCAGCCTGAGGACCTGGACGAAATCATGCGCAGCCACGCCAAGGAGGTGGCCGAGCGCGGCAAGGCGCTGGCGGTGGTGGGCGGCCTTCAAAAGCCCCGCGCTTTTGTCAAAGCCGGGCCGGTGGCGCGCACCATCACCGGGTTTGCCACGGAGCACGGCAATGATCTGATCGTGATCGGCAGCCGCGGCCTTGGCTCACTTGAAGGGGTGCTGTTGGGCAGTGTCTCCCACAAGGTGACGAGCCTCGCGGAAACCCCGGTTCTTGTTGTTTAGGAAGGCAAAAATGGCTCTTGATATCCATTCCGCGCCGTCGCGTGTTCCAGCCCGGCTGGACGGCCGCCCGGTGCCAAAGCGGATCGCGCTGGTGGCGCTGGCGACTGACCACACGTCGGAGCGCGACTTTGCCCGGATCTGCGACCCGGACCAGGTGGGCGTCTATGTGAACCGCATCGCGTTTGAGAACCCGACCACCAGAGAAACCCTGCTGCAGACCGGCCCGCGGCTGACTGAGGCCGCAGCGCAAATCCTGCCGGAGGAAGAGGTGGATGTGGTGGTCTTTGGCTGCACCGCGGCCTCCATCGTGCTGGGCAATGATGCGGTTACGCGCGATCTGAACGCGGCCAAGCCGGATACGCCTTGTGTCACCCCAAGCTCTGCCGCCTTTGATGCGTTTGAGGCCTTGGGCGCCAGGCGGGTGTCGGTGCTGACCCCCTACAGCGCGCAGGTGACGGATGAGCTGGCGCAGTATTTTGCCACACACGGCCCGGAGGTGGTCAATGCCGCCTGTTTCGGCCTGACCGACGACCGCCGGATGGCGCGGATCTCCGAGGACAGCATCATCGAGGCCGGGATCGCCGCCTGTGATTCATCAGCCGATGCACTGTTCCTGTCCTGCACCGCTCTGCGGGCGGCTGTTTGCATTGAGCGGATTGAGGACCGGCTGGGCAAGCCGGTTGTCAGCTCAAACCAGGCGATGGTCTGGCGGTGCCTGCGCTTGGCCGGGATCACGGATCCGGTGAGTGGTTTCGGCAGGCTTTTCGAACTCTAGATAGGCTAAACAGGTCCAATGACTGACAAAATCACCCTTCAGGACAGCTATCAGGCCCGGGCGCGGATTGCCGGGCGTATCCGGCAGACGGCACTGGTATCTTCGCCCTCTCTCAGCGCGCTTTGCGGCGGAGAGGTTTCGTTGAAGCTGGAAAGCACCCAGATCACTGGCAGTTTCAAACTGCGCGGTGCCACCAACGCGGTCTTGTCGCTGACCGATGAACAGCGCGCGGCGGGTGTGGTTGGCGTCTCGACCGGCAACCACGGGCGCGGGCTGGCCTATGCGGCGGCGCAGGCCGGGGTGCGCTGCATCATCTGCATGTCGGAGCTGGTGCCGCAGAACAAGGTCGAAGGCATCAAGTCCCACGGCGCCGAGGTGCGCATCACGGGCCGCTCGCAGGATGACGCGCAGGTGGAGGTCGACCGGCTGGTGGCGGAGGGCATGACAATGCTGCCGCCTTTTGACCACCGCGATATCATCGCCGGTCAAAGCACGGTGGGTTTGGAAATGCTGGAGCAGGCGCCGGATCTGGAGACCGTGCTGGTGCCCTTGTCGGGCGGCGGACTGATTTCCGGGGTGGCGATGGTGATGAAGGCGGTGAATCCGGCGATCCGGGTGATCGGCGTTTCGATGGAGCGCGGTGCTGCGATGTATCAGTGCCTGCAGGCCGGCAAGCCGGTTCAGGTCGAGGAGCTGCCGACGCTGGCGGATTCCCTGGGCGGCGGCATCGGGCTGGACAATGCCTATACATTCGCGATGACGCGGGCGCTGGTGGATGAGGTGGTGCTGGTCTCCGAAGCGGAGATCGCCGCTGGCATCCGCCATGCGTATTATGAAGAGCGGCAGGTGATCGAAGGTTCCGGCAGTGTTGGCATCGCGGCGCTGCTGGCGGGTAAGATCGAAAACCCGGGGTGCTGTGTGTCGCTCGTCAGCGGCCAGAACATCGACATGGCGCTGCACAAGCGGATCATTGATGGTGAAGATGTGGATGTGGCGGCGGAGACTAAGGGAGGCGCGGATGCCTGATATCAAGATCCTGACAGAAACCGATCTGCGTAATCTGGTGCCGCTTGATAGTGATGCGGTGGATTGCGTTGAGCAGGGCTTCACGACGCTTGCCGGGGGCAGGGTGGTGATGCCGCCGATCATGACGCTGCCCGTCTCCGACCATAACGGAGAGGTGTGTGTCAAAACCGCCTATGTGCCGGGGATCAGCAGTTTTGCGATGAAGATGAGCCCGGGGTTTTTCGACAATCCCAAACTCGGCTTGCCGAGCACTACGGGGCTGATGGTGGTGTTTTCCAGCAGAACCGGCATTCTCGAGGCGCTGCTTCTGGACAATGGGTATCTTACCGATGTGCGCACCGCCGCTGCGGGGGCGGTCGCCGCACGCCACCTGGCGCGGGAGGATGCGGCGCATGTCTGTATCATAGGCGCGGGCGTGCAGGCAAAGATGCAGCTGAAGGCGATGACCCTGGTGCGCGGGATCAAAAGCGCGGTGATCTGGGCGCGGGACACAGCCAAGGCTGAGGCGGCGGCTGCCAGTCTGCGCGAGGAGCTTGGGCTGGAAACCTCTGTCAGCACGGACATCAGAGAAGCAGTATTGTCAGCTGACATCGTGGTCACCACCACCCCCGCAGCCGAACCTCTGATCAAGGCGGAGTGGCTGCAGCCGGGTCAATTGGTCATCGCCATGGGGTCGGATCAGGAGCACAAGTGCGAGCTTGAGCCTGCCTACCTGACCAAGGCGGACCTCTACGTGCCCGACAGCCAGGCGCAATGCGCCGTCAAGGGCGAGCTGCGCAGTGCCATCGAAGCAGGGCTGATCCCAGAAAGCTGCATCTTTACCGAACTGGGCGATATCACCGCTGGCAAGGCCGCCGGACGCCATTCAGACAGTGATCTGATCATTGCCGACCTGACCGGCACCGGTGTTCAGGACACCGTCATCGCAACACTTGCCGGCTCCCGCGCAGATGCGGCGGGCGCCGGCACCACTTTTACCAGCTGATCAACCAGGAACCACGCATATGGCAGACCCCAAGCTGTATTTCTCCCGCACTGAATACCAGGCGCGTATTGACAAAACCCGGTCTGAGATGGCCCGCCGCGGCATCGACCTTCTGATTGTCACCGATCCCTCGAATATGAATTGGCTGACCGGCTATGACGGCTGGTCGTTCTATGTGCATCAGTGCGTCGTGCTGGGCCTGGAGGGCGAGCCGATCTGGTACGGCCGCGGCCAGGATGCCAACGGCGCCTTGCGCACCTGCTTCAT
Organism: Leisingera sp. F5; assembly: GCF_001593695.1. Taxonomy (NCBI): domain Bacteria; kingdom Pseudomonadati; phylum Pseudomonadota; class Alphaproteobacteria; order Rhodobacterales; family Roseobacteraceae; genus Leisingera; species Leisingera sp. F5. The sequence continues at coordinate 48,368 of NZ_LUKH01000003.1, forward strand.
GGAACCCGCCGGTATCATTGGCTATCCGGACCATTACGTGCAATCGGCTGAACGCCACCCGATGGATTACCTGTCGGCGCAGCTGGCGGACCGGGGCATGGACAACGGCACCATCGGCGTTGAAATGGACAACTACTATTTCACGGCTGCCGCCTATGCCTCCCTGCAGGCGCATCTGCCGAATGCGCGCTTTGCCAACAGCAACGCGCTGGTGAACTGGCAGCGCGCAGTGAAGTCGGAGGCTGAACTTACCTACATGCGGCAGGCCGGCAGGATCGTGGAGCGGATGCATCAGCGGATCTTTGACAAGGTCGAGCCGGGGATGCGCAAATGCGATCTGGTGGCGGAGATTTATGACGCCGCGCTGCGCTATGACGAGGGGCTGGGTTTTGGCGGCGACTACCCGGCGATTGTGCCGCTGCTGCCCTCGGGGCCGGACGCCGCCGCGCCGCATCTGACCTGGGATGACCTGCCGATGAAATCCGGCGAGGGAACGTTCTTTGAAATCGCAGGCGTGGTGCACCGCTATCACTGTCCGCTGTCGCGCACCGTGTTCCTGGGCAAGCCGACGCAAACCTTCCTGGATGCGGAAAAGGCCGTGCTGGAGGGCATGGAAGCCGGGCTTGAGATGGCCAAGGCCGGCAACACTTGTGAGGACATTGCCAAGGCGTTCTTCAAGGTGCTGAAAACCTACGGCATCGAAAAAGACAGCCGCACCGGCTATCCGATCGGCGTCAGCTACCCGCCGGACTGGGGCGAGCGCACCATGTCGCTGCGTGCGGGCGACACCACCGTGCTGCAGGAAAACATGACCTTCCACTTCATGACGGGCCTCTGGATGGAGGACTGGGGATTTGAGATCACCGAAAGCATCCGCATCGGGGTGGACGGGCCGGAGTGCCTGTCCGATGTGCCGCGTAAAATGTTTGTGAAGGACTGATCCATGAAGGCGAACCCGATTTCCCCCACCATCCCGCTGGATCAGGATGGGGTGCACCATGGTTTCCTGAAGCTGCCCTACAGCCGGGATGATTCAGCCTGGGGCTCAGTGATGATCCCGCTGACCGTGATCAGGAACGGCGACGGCCCGACAGCGCTGCTGACCGGCGCCAACCACGGCGACGAATATGAAGGCCCGATTGCCTTGCACGAACTCGCCGCCACCATCCGCGCCGAAGACGTGACCGGCCGTCTGATCATCGTGCCGGCCTTCAACTACCCGGCATTCCGGGCCGGTACCCGCACTTCGCCCATCGACAAGGGCAACATGAACCGGTCATTTCCGGGCCGCCCCGACGGCACCGTGACCGAGAAGATCGCCGATTACTTCCAGCGCACCCTCTTGCCGATGGCGGATCTGGCGGTTGATTTCCACTCCGGCGGCAAGACGCTGGACTTCGTGCCCTTTGCCGCTGCCCATATCCTGGAGAACAAGGCAACGCAGGAGGCCTGCTTTGCCGCCATGAAGGCGTTCAACGCGCCCTATTCGGTGGAGCTTTTGGAGATCGACAGCGGCGGCATGTACGACACCGCGGTCGAGGAGATGGGCAAGGTTCTGGTCACCACGGAACTGGGCGGCGGCGGGTCGTCCTCCGCGCGCAGCAATGCGATTGCCAAGAAGGGGCTGCGCAATGTGCTGATCCATGCGGGCATCCTGAAGGGGCAGATGCAGATCGACGCAACCGTCAGCCTGACGATGCCGGACGATGACTGCTTCCTGTTCAGCGAGGGCGACGGGCTGTTTGAGATCATGGCCCATCTGGGCGCGCCAGTGGCCAAGGGCGATCTGGTCGCCCGGGTCTGGCCGCTGGACCGCACCGGCCAGCCGCCGATGGAGTACCGCGCCCGCCGCGCCGGGCTGGTGATCAGCCGCCATTTCCCGGGGCTGATCAAATCCGGCGACTGCGTTGCGGTTGTCGGCGTCACCGGCGGCTGATAGGCGGAAGACATGCAATTGGACCAGCGCGACCTCGACATTCTGCGCGTGCTCTCGACCGAGGGCCGCATTACCAAGGCCGCGCTGGCCGACCGGATCGGCCTGTCGCCGACGCCCTGCTGGGACCGGCTGAAGAAGCTGGAGCAGGCCGGGCTGATCGAAGGCTACGGCGCCCGCATCAACCTCAAGAAACTGGCGCCGCATGTGACGGTGTTTGTCGCAGCTGAGATTGCCGACCACACCGCTGCCAGCTTCCGCGCGTTTGAAGCCGCGATGCAGCGTTATGACGAAGTTACCGCCTGCTGGGCGCTGGGGGGCGGGTTCGACTACCTGTTGCAGATCGTGACTTGCGACATCGATGCCTACCAGCGGCTGATCGACGAGATGCTGGACGCCCGTATCGGACTTTCCCGTTACTTCACCTATGTTGTGACCAAACCTGTAAAAGGGGCCGGCGCACCGCCTCTGGATGTTCTGCTGCGGCAGGACTGAAACGGCAGTTTCAGGTGGAATCCAGTCGTATGCAGACCCAAACAGGTGGCGGGCAGCAGGTTAGGCTGGGTGTCAGGGTGGTGGAGGAGGCTGCGGCATGGGTACGTTTTCGGGGCAAAATATCCTGGTAACAGGCGGCGGAAGCGGGATCGGGCAGGCAATTGCCCATCGGCTTGCAGATGCCGGTGCCAAACTGGCCATTGCGGACCGCAACGCGGAAGCAGCCGAAGCCACGGCTTCCGGATTGCGCGATGCAGGCGCCGGCGCCTTGGCGATTGAGGCTGATATCAGCCGCGAAGCCGACGTCGAGGCGATGTTCGCGGCGGTTCAGCAATTTGGTGGCACACTGCACGGAATGGCGCATTGCGCCGGAATCGGTGTGGAAAAAACCATCCTCGACACCTCGCTGGATGATTGGAACCGGCTGATCGGTATCAATTTGACCGGGACATTCCTGTGTGCGCGCGGCGCGGCGCGGATGATGGCCGGTCAAGGCTATGGCCGCATCCTGCTGATGGGGTCCGCCGCCGGTGAACGCGGAGGAACCGGGCGTTCTGCTTACGGGGCCAGCAAGGGGGGCGTTCATGCATTGACCCGGGTCATGGCGGTTGAGCTGGCCGAACTAGGGATCACGGTCAATGCCATGGCGCCCGGCGCCATTGAAACCGAGCTGGTCAGCCGCATGCATGACGCGGAGACCAGAACGGCCTATTGCAGCGGTATTCCTGCCAACCGCTACGGAGCCCCGGATGAAGTTGGTGCTGCGGCGGAGTTCCTCCTGAGTTCCGGGGCTGCTTACGTCAGCGGAGTTGTGCTGCCGATCGATGGCGGCTTCATGGGAGCCGGCGTCATCAAGCGGCAGATGAACCCGTCCGGCGGGTAATACCTTCAAATCAAGCTGGTTGGTGCAGAAGCCAGCTGTTTCTTCTGCTGTTTCCGGAAACTTCAGACACTTCTTCTGCCAGCATCAGGCAAATTCTTCTGTAAAGCACAGGAGAACTTCCATGACAGCGACTGCTCTCTCTGCCCGCGCAGACATTGCCGACAAGGCTTTAGTTCGTTCATTCTCATACATAAATGGAAAATGGCGCGCAGCTGCAAACGGCGAAACCTTCCCGGTCAGCGATCCGGCGGATGGTGCTGAACTTGGCCATGTGGCCAGCCTGTCTGCAGAAGAATCCTCTGCCGCCGTGGACGCGGCGCAGGCAGCTTTCCCGGCCTGGGCAGGCCTTTTGCCGCAACAGCGCGCCTCTATCCTGCGCCGCTGGTTTGAGCTGCAGCTGGAACACAAGGAAGACCTCGCCCGCATCATGGTGCTGGAACAGGGCAAACCCCTCTCCGAGGCGCGCGGCGAGATCGACTATGGCGCCGCCTTTGTGGAATTCTACGCCGAAGAGACCAAACGCCCTAACATCGAAGGCGTGACCAGCCATTTGCCCGACGCCGAAGTGGAGCTGTGGCGTGAACCGGTGGGCGTGGCGGCGCTGATCACGCCCTGGAACTTCCCCTCCGCGATGCTGACCCGCAAAGCGGCGGCCGCGCTGGCGGCAGGCTGCACTGTGCTGGCGCACCCCTCCGGCGAGACCCCGTTCAGCGCGCTGGCGCTGGCAGAGCTGGCCGAGCGCGCTGGCTTCCCTGCCGGTGTCTTCAACGTGGTAACTGGCAATGCCCCCACAATCGTGGAACCCTGGACCAGCGACACCCGCGTGCGCGCCCTCTCTTTCACCGGTTCCACCAATATCGGCAAGCTGCTGTACCGTCAGTCCGCCGGCACGGTGAAACGGCTGGTGATGGAGCTGGGCGGCCATGCGCCGGTGATCGTCTTCAAAGGCTGTAATCTGGACAAGGCGGTGGATGAGGCGATCAAGGCTAAATTCGCCACCTCCGGCCAGGACTGCCTGGGCGCCAACCGGATCTTTGTGGAGCGGCCGGTCTATGCGGAGTTCTGCGCGAAGTTCACTGCAGCTGCCAAGGCCCTGACCATCGGCAAGGGCTTGGAGGACTGTGACCTGGGGCCGCTGATGAATGAAAAGGCGGTGCAAAAGCAGGAGGAGCATGTGGCGGACGCGCTGGCCAAGGGCGCCACGCTTGCCTGCGGCGGCAAACGGCATCCGCTGGGGGTGCTGTTTTATGAGCCGACGGTACTGACCGGCGTGCCGGCGGAGGCGCTGATCATGTCTGAGGAGACATTTGGCCCCGTCGCCCCCATTACCCCTTTCGATACCGAGGAAGAGGTGATCGCCCGCGCCAATGAAAGCGAATACGGGCTGGTGGCCTATCTCCACAGCCACGACCCGCGCCGCATCTATCGCCTCAGCCGGGCGCTGCAATACGGCATGGTGGCAGTGAACCGCACCAAAGTGACCGGCGCGCCGATCCCTTTTGGCGGCACCAAGCAATCCGGCCTTGGCCGCGAAGGCGCCCGTCTGGGCATGGAGGAATTCACCGAGATCAAATACGTCTGCCGGGACTGGGCCTGAAACACCGAAATCCGGCACGGATTTCGACCCGGATTTGCACGGCAAATCCGGATCATCAAAGAGGCGGGACACTCCCGAATTCCGCGCCGGAATTCGGGCCGGAATTCTCGCAGAATTCCGTCTTGCCGCAGAACTGATAAAGGAAACACGATGCTGAAGAATGACCAACTCGACCAATGGGACCGCGAGAATTTTTTCCACCCCTCGACCCATCTGGCCCAGCACGCCCGCGGCGAAAGCCCGAACCGGGTGATCAAAACCGCATCCGGTGTCTTCATCGAAGACCGCGACGGCAACAAGCTGCTGGACGCCTTTGCCGGCCTCTACTGCGTGAACGTGGGCTATGGCCGCCAGGAAATCGCCGAAGCGATCGGGGATCAGGCCAGGGAGCTGGCCTATTATCATTCCTATGTTGGCCACGGCACCGAAGCCTCGATCACATTGTCCAAGATGATCCTGGACCGCGCGCCTGCGAACATGTCCAAGGTCTATTTCGGCCTCGGCGGTTCGGACGCGAATGAAACCAACGTCAAGCTGATCTGGTATTACAACAACATCCTGGGCCGCCCGGAGAAGAAAAAGATCATCTCCCGCTGGCGCGGCTATCACGGATCCGGGCTGGTCACCGGTTCCTTGACCGGGCTGGAGTTGTTCCACAAGAAATTCGATCTGCCAATCGAACAGGTGATCCACACCGAGGCGCCGTACTACTTCCGCCGCAACAACCTGGGCCAGTCCGAGGAGCAGTTCGCCGCTCATTGCGCCGCCGAACTGGAGGCACTGATCGAGCGTGAGGGCGCGGATACTATCGCTGCCTTCATTGGTGAGCCGGTTCTGGGCACCGGCGGCATTGTGCCGCCGCCGGCGGGCTATTGGGAGGCGATCCAGGCGGTGCTGAAGAAGCACGATATCCTGCTGGTTGCCGACGAGGTGGTCACCGGTTTCGGGCGCCTTGGCAGCATGTTCGGCTCGGATCACTATGGGATCGAGGCCGACATCATCACCATCGCCAAGGGCCTCACCTCGGCCTATGCGCCGCTGTCGGGCTCGATTGTCAGTGACAAGGTCTGGAAGGTGCTGGAGCAGGGCACCGACGAGAACGGCCCGATCGGCCACGGCTGGACCTATTCGGCGCATCCCATAGGGGCGGCAGCTGGGGTGGCGAACCTCAAGTTGATTGACGCGCTGAACCTGGTGCAGAACGCAGGCGAGGTCGGCGCCTATCTGAAGGCCACCATGGCAGAGGCACTGTCCGGTCACGCCAATGTGGGTGATGTGCGCGGCGAGGGTATGCTGTGTGCGGTGGAATTTGTGAAGGACAAGGACAGCCGCACTTTCTTTGATGCCGCAGACAAGATCGGACCGCAGATCTCGGCCAAACTGCTGGAACAGGACAAGGTCATCGCCCGCGCCATGCCGCAGGGCGATATCCTGGGCTTTGCACCTCCGTTCTGTCTTAGCCGTGCGGAAGCTGATCAGGTGGTGGCAGCGACGCTGCGGGCTGTACAAGCTGTGTTGGGGTGAAACTGGTCATACCCACCATTCTTGAAAATATTGCGCCAATCATCGAAGAGTGCGGGCTTTGGGGTTCGCATGCCTGATCTTCCGGCGATGCCAATATCCGCTCGGATCGAGGCCAATTGCTGAAACCCATCCGGGCTACGGGACCTGCCGGCCGTTCGCCGCAGGCGCAGCTAGGGCTGTTTGGCGTGTCTGCTTTATACAGTTACCTGTATACAGTTACCTGTTTGCAGCTTTCGAGATTGCCTTCAGCCTATTGGCGGATGTGACGCCACGGATGATGCCTCCAGGTCCAACGAAAAACGGAGTATCCGCTGCATTGAGGGCAGCTGCCAAGCTTTCTGCCAATTGCAACTCGTCTGCTCCGAAGCCTTCCCTGACTGCTGCGGCGACGGCTTCCGCGTCATAGCCCAGCCCACTTAAAACCCGGATGGCAGTTACCGCGGTAGCCCGCCCTTCCACTTTCATCATGGCGTTGGAGAATTCGTAATAAGCCTCTGTCCCCTCAAGAGATTTCAGCGCCAATGCGGCCTTGGCCGTAAACTCAGAGCTAGGGCCCGAAACAGGCAGTACGATAATCACATGCCGCAAGTCCGGTGCCTGTGCCTTCAGTGCCGCCACCGACAATTGGGTCTTCCTGCACTGGCTGCAGTTGTAATCCAAGAATTCAACCAGGACTGGTGCCTCCAGATCGAACCCGGCAAACAATTCGTATGCCAGCGAAGCGATCAATTTCTGATCCGTATGACCATTGGCAGCTTCATCTCTTTTTTCAAGGAGAGCCAGCATGTCCGAAACAACTTCAGGATTGCGCATTAGAACGTCGCGTACCTGCTGGTCGAACTCCGGGTTAGGAGCTGCGGCTTCTGCACTTGCTGGAGAAAGATGAAAGGCAAGTCCTGCAACGGCGGCAAGAGATGCTGCGCGGCATGGCTTCCAGAGTGCCTTCGTAATCCACCGGCAGCCTGACGCAAGCCAATGCGCAGTGACTGCAAGGCCAGTGCTCATGGCAAGCCGAAGGGGCCTAGTCCAGCTATCATAATCCAGCTGTCCAGCGCATCCCGCAACGTGTCGCCGCGTGCTGAAAACCCATGAAGCTGAACAGACCACCGTTTTTCGGACGCGGCTGATTGTTCCTCGCGTGCCAGCCTGACTTCGCCCCCCATTGCAACGAATTGAGACGCCCTGGGAATGCCCCGAAGCTCGGACAGAATGCGCCAGTCGGAAACACATCGCTGAGTACTGGTCCTTAACATACGGGATTACTCGGATTGTTGCCTGGTGCCATAGGTGCAGGCTCGGCCGCGCTGTCTGCGGAATGAACGCAGGCGTTTCACGCTCCTTGGCCTCTTGGCTGGGGAACGTCGGCAGAATAAACGCGGTATTTGCCGTTCTGATCACCTCTAAGCGGGCCAAGCGGGACGACGTTTGTAAAGCCTGAAGACTTGGCGAGCCGTGCAATAACCGGCGGAGACAGAAATACGAAACGCTCTCCGCGCTGTTCCAGCAGGAATGTCCGCAGCCGCTGCAGCACCAACTGTCCTGCTCCCGCAGCGCCATTCGAGGCAAATCTGGTGAGCTCCCAAACGGAGGGATCGCACGGCGGCTCGGCATCGCACAAGTCCGAAGGCAGCCCTGGCAGCATGCCGCGGGCCGCATCACGCACCATGTAAGTCATTTCGGATCTGCTGGGATGGTGGCCCCCGCGATCTGTGCGCAGCAGCCTCGCGCCAGCCAGCGCTTCGCTCGTGGCAGGGTCAAATGCGATAATATAGTAGGCGTCCAGATGATCGTATTGATCCAGATCGCTTCGGCAGGACAGCCACACGCGCCAGTTTTTGCCTTCCGCAAATACGCTCTTGCGCAACGACATAAACGCGTCCAGCACATCCTGGTCGGGACTTCTCAGGGATTTTGGCAGCCGCACGGACTCAAACTGAACGACCATGGTTTCAATATCTGTTCGGGCTCCGGCGTCGCTCCTGGCGTATCCGTTCTGCATAAGTGTATCTCCAATACAGGTTCCGATTTTCCCTGCGCTGCAAATACATCTAATGGTGGATTTTTGGTTGTCCATAACTACCTTAATGCTGCATTCTATTTGCAACTCTGGTCGCACAAAATGCGACCTAAGTCGCAGGCAGGGCAACCAAGGTTGCCGGTGGAGAGACCTAAGTCGCAAGTCATTCGGGGTGGAAGAACGAAATGCCAAAATCTGTAATAACAACGAATCTGCCCTCAGACGGAGCAAACAGCACAAAGATTGCTGAGGCTTTTTCGGCCTGCAGATCCGCAATCGACGAAGTAAGCACCTCAGGTTTCACCCTCATGGTCAACTTTTCAATCATGGGGTATGAGCACTTCGAATGTTCCTTCCACGAAAAATGGAAGGAACAGTATGACCGGGAAAACTATTTCCTTCATGACCCTGTTTTCAATTGGGCGTTGAAGAATGAGGGCGCGATACGCTGGTCGGCTGTGCAACTGCCTGACCCGCTGCACATACTCGAGAAATCGCAGCGGTACGGTTTGGCGTACGGCGCTGCCTTTGCGGCTCTGACGGGTTCGAAAAGGTCGATGGTGTTTGTAGGCCGTCACGACAGGGAGCTTTCAGATACCGAGATGCGCACGCTGAGCATGGTTGTCACGGAATTTTTTGACTCGCTGCTTCCGCCCCCGTCGCTTTCCGAGAAAGAACTGGAGATGCTGCGCCTGCATATCCAGCAGGAAATGTCTTATGATGAGATTGCCGTGCAGTTCACGCTTTCTCTATCAGCGGTAAAAACCAGCTTTCTGCGGATGCGCCAGAAGTTCGGCTGCAAGTCAACCGCGCGCCTCGCCTATCTTGCCAAAGAGCGCAACTTGTTTGGGGTAGAGCCGCGCTGATCTTATTGGCTGGCCTCAATTAAATGGTCTTGGGGTCGTTTCGAAAACGAGCGGTGCAACGAACCGGGAACTTTGCCAAAGCGGATGAGGTGGGTGGCTCCTGCACCACCGGCATCGAATGTGCCAAAGTGCAGTTGTTACCGGCTGCTAGGAAAGGAGCCACCCAATGACAGTTGAAACCGCTGGCCTGGATCTGGCCAAGGATGTTTTTCAAGTTCACGGCATTTCCGGGAATGGCCGCGTGATCTTCAGCAAGGCCATCAAACGCGTAAAACTGCTTAGCTTCTTTGAGACGCTTCCGCCCTGCACCGTCGGGATGGAAGCCTGCGGATCGTCCCATCACTGGGGCTGCCAGCTGCGCAAACTCGGGCACGGCGTGACGCTCATGCCCGCTGGATACGTCAAACCATACGTGAAGCGTGGCAAGAACGATGCCGTTGATGCTGAGGCAATCTGCAAAGCGCCGCCTTGATGGTGACTATCCAGATATGCCTGAGATTGCCAACGGCATGCCCGGTATCCAGTGCTATCAGTTCATCGGTCTGAACGAACGCATCGACGGCTATTCGAAGATGATCGAACAACATGCCCTGCTGAATGCAGATGCGCGCAGATTGATGCGCATGCATTCGCCATTGTGCTTGAGCCAATGGCGCACAAATGGCTCATCATCGGCCCGATCACGGCACCGGCGATTATCGCAACGATTGGCGATGCAAAACAGTTCCGGCAGGGACGCGATCTGGCGGCAGGGAGCGTCTGGGCAAGATCACGAAGCAGGGTGGTCGTTGCATTCGCAAGCTGTTGGTCGCCGGTATGACATCACGCGCGGTGATGGCGAAACGCTCACCTGAAGAGGTCGATCTGTGGACCGCCAGTATCATTGCAGACAAACCATTCCGCCTCGCAGCAACAGCCATGGCCCACAAAGCCGCCCGGTCCATCCGGGCGATGCTGACAAAGAAACAGGAATACCGGCAGCCCGCGTTCTAACCGCCGGCTGCCTACGAAATGCAAGACGTTGAAGTGATGATGCGGAAGTAAGCCAACCAAGAGCAAGGGCACTCCGGGAATGGCAGCGGCCGCAATCTAAGCAGATCGCAGCCGCCTCGATGTTCGTGAACCTCAACTGCATGGAACGGAATAAGGACGCACCCAAAGTCTGAGAGCCCATTGGGTTATCATTGATCTCGATAGTAATGGGACAGCGGCGCGTGCGCACTCCCAACAGGGCCACGGCAATCAACAAGCCGAGATAAAGGCCGGATACATATGAGCGGCATCCTGAAGACGTGCAATTGATCACTTGCGAACAGCAGCCGGTACATACATTGGGCTCGAACTGAGCTTTAGCTACATTCTTGCCCAATAACCGCTTCAGTGCGTTCGCCAATGTTTGCAGATGTCGCTATCTGCGCCAAGTGATCCGACCTCACCCCATCTCCCCTCTTAACTGCTCCCGGAATTTCATCTCCTCCAGCCCGTATTCCTCGCAGGCATCAATCACTGTGTGGAACGGCGCGATCGGGCAGCCAGGGCAAAGCATCTGGCGGCGCATGAACTCGCCCGCGCAGGCGGGCCAGTGCAAAAACAGCTCGGATAAGGGCAGGTCCGGGTTGTCGAAATCGGGGCGGCGCATGGCGTGTCCTCCTTTTCCTGCATCTTGCGTGCAGCAATGGGCGCGGTCTTTGCGCTTCAACAACATACGCGGCGGTGCGCGGGTTTAGGCAGAACCTATCCGCAACTGTACTCAGGACCGCGATATGTCAGAGATACTTACCAAGTCGCGGGCCAGGAACGTGTTCTACGGGGGCTCCTTGTTCTTCGTCGTCGTGTTCGTGGCCATGACCGCGCACAGCCACCGCTACATCGTCAAGACCTCCACTGCTGGCATGGAACTGACCGACGCGGTGCGTCTGGGAAAACACGTGTGGGAGCGCCACTCCTGCATCAACTGCCACACCCTGCATGGCGAGGGTGCCTATTTCGCGCCCGAAGTCGGCAACGTGATGACCCGCTGGGGCGTGCTGGAGGACGCCGAGGATGCCTATGAAATGCTGAACGGCTGGATGGAAGCCCAGCCGTCCGGCGTCGAGGGCCGCCGCCAGATGCCGCATTTCGAGATCACCGAGGAAGAAATGCGCGGCCTTGCTGAATTCCTGCGCTGGGCGGATCAGACCGATACCCAGAACTGGCCGCCGAATGACGCGGGCTGAGGGAGAAAAACAATGAAGTACCAATCACAAAAAGTGGCCTATGCCTATTTCATGGTGGCAATGGGCCTGTTTGCAATCCAGGTTCTTGGCGGTCTGCTGGCCGGGTGGATCTATGTCTGGCCCAACACACTGAGCGAGCTTCTGCCGTTCAACATCGTGCGGATGCTGCACACCAACGCGCTGATCGTCTGGCTGCTGCTGGGTTTCTTCGGTGCCGCCTATTACTTGGTGCCTGAAGAATCCGAGCGCGAGCTGTTCTCAGTCAAACTCGCCTATATCCAGCTGGCTATTCTCGTCGTCGGCACTTTGGGTGCGGTCGGCTCCTATCTCGTCGGCATACACGGCGGGCGGGAGTTTCTGGAACAGCCCCTGTGGGTCAAGTTCGGTATTCTTGTTGCGGCGGTGATATTCCTGGTGAATATCTCCCTGACCGTGCTGGCGGGCCGCAAAACCGCGATCACCAACATCCTCTTGATGGGCCTGTGGCTGCTGTCGCTCCTGTGGGTGTTTGCCTTCATCAACCCTGACAACCTCAGCCTTGATAAAATGTACTGGTGGTTTGTTGTGCACCTGTGGGTGGAAGCCACTTGGGAGCTGGTGATGGCTGCGATCCTGGGCTACCTGATGCTGAAGCTGACCGGTGTTGACCGCGAAGTGGTGGAAAAATGGCTCTATGTCATTGTTGCCCTGGCGCTGTTCTCCGGCATCCTTGGCACCGGTCACCACTTCTTCTGGATCGGCACACCGGGTTACTGGCAGTGGATCGGCTCGATCTTCTCGACCCTCGAAGTGATCCCCTTCTTCGCGATGATGAGCTTTGCCTTTGTCATGGTCTGGAAAGGCCGTAAGAACCACCCGAACAAGGCCGCGCTGCTGTGGTCGCTGGGGGCTTCCACCGTGGCCTTCTTCGGCGCCGGCGTCTGGGGCTTCCTGCACACGCTGCACGGGGTGAACTACTATACCCACGGCACCCAGATCACCGCCGCCCACGGCCACCTTGCCTTCTACGGCGCCTATGTGGCGATGAACCTGGCGATGTTCACCTATGCGATGCCGCAACTGCGCAACCGCGATCCCTATAACCAGGTGCTGAACATGGCGTCCTTCTGGCTGATGACCGGCGGCATGGCCTTCATGACCTTCGTGCTGACCTTTGCCGGCACCATCCAGACCCACATGCAGCGCATTGTCGGCGACTACTACATGGATGTGCAGGACCAGCTGGGACTGTTCTACCTGATGCGCCTCGGCTCTGGTGCGGTGGTGGTCCTGGGCGCGCTCTTGTTCATCTACGCAACCGTCGTGGTCCGCCGCGAAGTCATCAAACCCGGCCCCGCGGCCGTACCGGGAGAGTAAGCCATGAACGCGATGAATATGCCTTCCGTTCCCTTCTACCGTCCCGCAGGCGATGAATGCACCGTCTTCGAGATGGCCCAAGCCAACGGTCTGCCCCTTCTTCTGAAGGGGCCCACCGGCTGCGGCAAGACGCGGTTCGTGGAGCATATGGCAGCCCGGCTCGGGCTGCCCCTCCACACCGTTGCCTGCCACGACGACCTGTCCGCGGCCGACCTGATCGGACGTTACCTGCTGAAAGGCGGGGAAACCGTCTGGGTCGACGGCCCGCTGACCCGCGCGGTGCGCGAGGGCGGCATCTGCTACCTGGATGAGGTGGTCGAGGCGCGCAAAGACGTGGCCGTGGTGCTGCACCCGCTGACCGACGACCGCCGCCGCCTGGTCATTGACCGCACCGGCGAGGAGCTGGCCGCGCCCAAGCCCTTCATGCTGGTCGCCAGCTACAACCCCGGCTACCAGAACATCCTGAAGAAGCTGAAGCCCTCAACCCGGCAGCGCTTTTTGTCGATCGGCTTCGACTTCCCCGAAGCCTTGGCGGAAACCGCGGTGGTTGCGTCTGAAAGCGGGTTGGACGAGGACCGCTCCGCCGCGCTGGTGCGGCTGGCGGGCCATATCCGCAAGCTCTCTGGCATGGACTTGGAGGAAGGGGTCTCCACTCGCCTGCTGATCTACGCCGCCACGCTGATTGCCAAGGGCATGGGCGTGGAGCGCGCAGTGGAAGCCGCCATCATCGAACCCCTCAGCGACGAGGGTGATGTGCAGCAGGCGCTGCGCGACCTCGCCGCCAGCGTCTACGGGTGATGCCATGATCCACGCTCTCGACCTGTTGGAACCCGAAGAAACGGTTGGCAACCTGTGGCACGGCATGGCCACACGGATCGGCGCCGGCGAGGACGGAACCGAACACACCGTCCGGTTCGAGGACATGCGCGCCAGTGTGGCGGCGCTGTTCCGGGCGCTGGGCGGGGCCGGGGGCGTGGAAATTCAACCCGCGCCTGCGGTGCTGTCGGACCATCGCCCGGACCTGCTGCGCCGCATCGGCACGCCGCGGGAAATGGCGCATATGGCCAGCTTCGACGGTGAGCGCCTGCGCCTGCCGCCGGAAATGGCGGCCTTTCCCAGCCGCGAGTTGAACCGCAAGGCCTATCTGTGGCTGGCGGCGATGGCCGCCGCGATAGACCTGCCGGAGCGCAACGAGGACCGCTATCAGGCCGACCAGCTGGAGATCGCCGCCAATGCCCGGGCTGCGGACAAGGTGTTTGCCGCCTGTCCGGGGCTGCGGTCCGCCTATGGGGCATTCTGCGCCCATACCGCCGAGACCCGCAAACGCAGCGGCCTGCCGCGGTCCGAGGCGCGGATTGAGCGGATGGTGCTGGACCAAATCGGCTCTGACTGCCGGATTGCCGAACCCTGCACCTGCACCGCCCCGCGCGGCTACCGGACCTATCAGCCGGTGCCGTTCTGGCTGCGCCTGCCGGTGCCGCAGGCGGGCAAGGGGGCAGCTCCCGAAGCGGAGGAGATGAAAACGCCCGGCCTCACGGTCTCCACCCGCAAGACGGCCAAACGTCAGGACCAGGACCAGACCACCCGCAAGGACAGCTTCATCGTCCACCGGTTTGAATCCATCCTGTCCTGGGCCGAAAGCCTGAACATCAACCGCATGGTCGATGACGACGACAACGAAAACGCCCAGAAAGCGGCGGAGGATCAGGACAATCTCACCCTCTCGCAGCATATGAAACGCGCCGCCTCCCGGCTGCGGATCTCGCTGGACCTGTCGCCGCAGGATGCCGAACACGAACGGCTGGCGGGGCAGTTCACCTATCCGGAATGGAATCACCGCCTGGGCAAGCACATGCCCGCCCACGCTCGCGTGCTGGAGGCTGAGGGCAAGCCCGCCGACAGCTTCCAGCCCGACCCCAAACTGGTGTCCCGCGTGCGCCGCCAGTTCGCGCCGCTGCACCCGCGCCGGGTGATGCTGCCGCGGCAGCTGGACGGTGACGAGCTGGATTTGGAAGCGGTAGTGAAATCCCATGTCGATCTGGCCTGCGGCCAGCAGGGCAGCGACCGGGTCTGGCAGGCCAGCCGCCCGATGGCCCGCGACCTGAGCGTGGCGGTGCTGATGGACTGCTCCCGCTCCACCGAGGCCACCGTGGGCGACCGCCCGGTGATCGAAACCGCCCGGGAATCCTTGGCGGCTCTTGCCAGCGGTATTGCCACCGCGGGCGACCGGCTGGGCATCTGGGGCTTTTCCTCCCTGCGCCGCGACCGGGTGTTCCTGACACGCGCCAAGGGGTTCGAGGATCCGATGTCGGAGGCGGTCACTGCCCGCATCGGCGGCTTCAAACCCGGCCACTACACAAGGCTCGGCGCCGCAATCCGCCATGCCTCGGCCCAACTGGCCGAAGAAGGCGCTGAACGCCGGTTGCTGCTGGTAATAACAGACGGCAAGCCCAACGACCTGGACCACTACGAAGGCGTTCACGGTATCGAGGACAGCCGCATGGCGGTGCGCGAAGCCCGCGCCCTGGGCCAGTCGGTGCATGGCGTGGTGATCGACGCTGACGGGCAGGACTGGTTTGCCCGCATCTTTGGCCGTGCCGGTTTTACCCTCTTGCCTGACCCGGCCCGGCTGCCGCGCGCGCTGCCGGAAATCTATCAATCCCTGACCATGGAGCACTGAGATGAAACGCTTCTTTGCCCTCGCCCTGCTGGCCCCCTCCAGCGCTTTTGCCGCCAGTTTCGAGCGGCCGATCCCGCAGCCGCAGACCGAAACCGCCGAGTTCTGGTTCCTGGCCGCCTCCATCGCACTGATCATCAGCCTGGGCCTGGTGCAGTACCTGGTGAGCCGGCGATGACACCGCAGCCCTCCTGGCGCCTGCTGGCAGCGCTTTACCCGTTCGGGGCAGGCGCGGCGGCAGTCAATATCTTCTTTGCCTCTCTGATAGGCAGCTGGATCGGCTGGCGGGTGCTCAGCCCCTATGAAGCCGTCGCCTGGGGGCTGCTGTTGGGCCTGCCCGCCACATTTGTCTTCGCCCGCCACATTGCCCGGCTGATGCAACAGGCTGACAAAGGCTAAGCAGCATTATCACACGTAAAAGGCCCCGCAACGCGGGGCCTGGCACTATTTAACAGGGGAGGAGACACAAAGTGGCAAGGCGGCCCGGTTTCGGGGGGAGAGCCGCCTTGCCGCGGGTTCAGCCGGCCGCTGCCAGCAGGCCGGCATCCGCCGCTGCCTTCACCTCGGCCAGGTCAGCCTCGCCATCGGCATTGGCGTCGATGGTGGCAAAGGTTTCTGCTGTCAGATCAGGAAACGCCGCCTGCAGCTCTTCCAGCGAATAGGTGCCGTTGCCGTCCACGTCGGCCTCGGTGATGGATTCCATTGCGGCCAGCGGCGCAGCGGTCAGAACAGCAAAGGCGGCGGCAGTCAGTGCGAATTTTTTCATGTGAGACACTCCATTCGTTTGTTTGGTTCGTTACCAGCGGCCACGGTGTTCCGTGTGCCGTGGCATAGAGCTAGGCTGCCGCAGAGCCGGGTTCTATCCCCTTGAGCCGGCGAAGCAATTTCCGGCGCCGGACTGCCTGAACACGCCTGTGCCTTAGGCGCTTTGCCGCCCTGGATTTTTCCTGGTCCTTTCTCCGCTCAAGCCCTGGGGCCGGGCCTGCAGAAATCTGCCTGTACCGGCTGCGATACCTGGCCGCGTCTTGAAACCTGAGGGCGGGAACCGCTGTGCCTTGCCTTGGGGACCCCGACAGCAAACTGGCCTTCAGGCGGCATCAAGCGACCGTTGCTGGACGATGATGGCCGGACGGGCGGTGTATTTCTGAAAGGCTGGGACGGCTGTACCGGCCGGTACCGGGAACCGGCTGCCTACTGGGAGGGGACGGCAAAGCCGCCGTTCAGCGCACTGACGGCAAGCGCGGGCGAGGTGCTGCGGCTGGCCATGCGTTCCAGGTTGACGATGGTCGACAGCATGATGCGGTCATGGCTCCAGTCGCTGGGCCTCTGCAGCAGCATGGCTGTGGCCAGCACCACCCCGGCCATGGCCAAAGACACCAAGCCCCAGCCCAAGGAGTTCTTCCCCTGCGGTTGTGTGGCTGTTACCGCAATGATACGGCGCTGCAGCGAAGCGCCGCGGCGGGTTTCGCGGCGGTCGACCAGCGCCACCGCCGGGCTGCGGCGGGTAAACAGGGCCGGTCCGCGGGCGGCAAGGGCGCAGGCGCGGATCAGGCACTCGCAATAGGCACGCACATCGAACTGCGGCCGTGCCATCAGCGCTTGATCGCAGGCAAACTCGCGCAGCAGCCGCACTTCATGCCGCCACAGATAAAACGCCGGATTCCAGAACAGCAGCGGGCGCAGCATCTCCAGCAGGAATTCGCATTCGATATCGCGCTGGCGGAAATGCTGCAGTTCATGCGCAACGGTCAGCCGCAGATCGCGCGGATCGCTCAGCAGAGCCGAAGGCAGCACCACATAACGGCAAAACAGACCGCGGGTGGAATAGGCAACGCGGACTGTGTCAGAGACCATCAGCTGCACCCGGCCGATCCGTTTCCAGACAAAGGCGCAGCCCAGGTTCTGGCGCAGGCGGAAGATGGAGACAGCCACATGGGCCAGGCAGATCAGCGCTCCGGTGGCAAACGCTGCGGACAGGGCCTGGGCCCAAAACGGCTGCAAACTGGTGAGGCCGCGCACGGTATCCTCGCGCAGGCCCAGAAGGGTTTCGAACGTGCCTGCGCTCATGCTGACATTGCCTTGCAAGTATTGCGAGACCAGCATGTCGGAGAAGTTCGGCGGATGGGGAACGACGAAATGCGTGAAGGCAATGATCAGCACTGGCGTCGCTGCCAGCAGCACCGTCATCCCGTTCAGCAACCGCAATTGCGGGCGGTAGGCGCGGCCAAGTTTGCTGCGCGCCAGCAGCTTGCGCGCTGTGAGCCACAAAGCAGCCCCTGCCAGCAGCAGGATATTCAGGTCAAAATAGGCATTCAGCAGAGCATCAGTTGGCATTGTCCCCCAGCCTTTCCTCCAAGAGCGCCCGCATCTCCTCGAGCATCTCGTCGGTCACATCCTCATCATCGACCAGCCGTGCCACCAGGGCCGCCGGCGCGCCGTTGAAAAGCTTGCTCGAAAGGTTTTTCAGAGATGTTTTTTGATACTCTGCCTTGGGAACGACGGGGCGGTAAACCAAAGAGCGGTCCTTGCGCTCGCTGGTGAGGAAGCCCTTTTGCTCCATGATTTTCAGAACCGTTGCCACCGAGGTATAGGCGCGTTCCTGCACCTTGTTCAGTTCTGCCAGGATATCGCGCACGGTGCCGCCGCCCATGTCCCAGACGGCGGTCATGAACTCCAGCTCCACTTCGGTGAGCAGGGAATGATCGTGTTTCTTGCGCATTGCCTCGGCTGTCCGGCTCATTTGTTGGTTCCAGTCATGCTAGGGGAAGGGGGCTCCCATGAAAACTATTTTTTTAGGAGACGCGGGGCGGCGGGGCTGAGGTTGCAAAATTGTGCGCTTCCGCGCACTCTTATTCTGTGTGCTGAGACGTGCCGTGCCGGCCTTTGGGTGGCGGTGCTTGGCATATCCGTTGGTGTTTTGGCTGAGAAGGCCTTGAAGGGCAGGTTTGCCTTCAAGGCCTGTCCCGATTGTGTTTGGGTTTCGCGCATCAAGGGCAAGCCGCCTGCGGCGGGGCCTTTGGCCCCCTTGACCCGATCCGTCGGCGTCAGACTTTCCAGAAGCAGAAGACGCCCCAGGCGATTGCCAGACCCAAGGGCCACCAGAGCGGCATTCCCACCAGGCCCAGCCAGGCCAGGAAGATGTAGGAGGTGCCCAAGAGGCTGATAAACAGCCGGTCGCCGCGGGTGGTGGTGAGGCCGAGCACGCCCTTGCGGGCCGCGCCGCCGGGGTGGCGGATTTCCACGGCGATCAGCACGCCGATGGCGCTGAAGATGCCGATGAACAGCAGGGCAGTGGGCCAGGTCCAGGCCATCCATGAAAACATTACACCCTCCCCATCGCGAAACCCTTCGCGATGTAGTTGCGGACGAACCAGATCACGATGGCGCCCGGAATGATTGTCAGAGTTCCAGCAGCCGCCAGCAGACCCAGCTCATAGCCCGCAGAGGACGCGGTTTTGGTCATGGTGGCGGCAATCGGCTTGGCAGCGACGGCGGTCAGGGTCTTGGCCAGCAGCAGTTCCACCCAGGAGAACATGAAGCAGAAGAACGCTGCCACACCCACGCCCGCCTTGATCGACGGGATGAAGATCGTCGCAAAGAAGCGCGGGAAGGAATAGCCGTCGACAAAGGCGGTTTCGTCCAGTTCCTTGGGGATGCCGCCCATGAAACCTTCGAGGATCCAGACCGCCAGCGGGATGTTGAACAGGCAATGGGCCAGGGCGACGGCCAGGTGGGTGTCGAACAATTCCACCGCCGAATAGAGTTGAAAGAACGGCAAAGCGAACACCGCGGCCGGCGCCATCCGGTTGGTCAGCAGCCAGAAGAACAGCTGCTTGTCGCCCAGAAACCGGTAGCGGCTGAAGGCATAGGCCGCAGGCAGCGCAACCGCGATGGAGATCACCGTGTTGATCGACACATAGGCAATCGAATTTATGTAGCCCCAGTACCAGCTGGGATCGGTGAAAATGGTTGCGTAATTCTCCAGCGTGAAGGTCTGCGGGAACAGCGAGAAGCCCGACAGGATTTCGTTTGTGGTCTTGAAGCTCATCGCGACCAGCCAGTAGATCGGCAGCATGAGAAACAGGATATAGATGATGGGGACGATGGATCGTTTCTGCATCATATCCCTCCCTTAGTTCAGATCGTCTTTGGTCATCAGCGTGTAGAACAGCCAGGAGACCAGAAGCGTGATTGCGAAATAGATGAGCGACATTGCTGCGGCGGGACCAAGGTCGAACTGGCCAAGCGCGATTTTCACCAGGTCGATGGACAACAGCGTGGTGGAGTTGCCGGGACCGCCGCCGGTCAGCACAAACGGCTCGGTGTAGATGTTGAAGCTGTCCATGAAGCGCAACAGGATGGCGATGGTCAGCACTGTTTTCATCTTCGGCAGCTGGATGAACCGGAACACCGCCCAGTTGGAGGCGCCGTCGATCTTGGCCGCCTGATAATAGGCGTCAGGGATCGACACCAGGCCCGCATAGGCCAGCAGCACCACCAGCGAGGTCCAGTGCCAGACATCCATGGTGACAATGGTCACCCAGGCCGCGACCGGATCCTGCGTCATGTCATAGTTGATGCCCAGCGTGTGGTTCAGGAAATACCCCAGCAGGCCGATGTCGGGCAGGGTGAAGATGTTCCACATCGCGCCCACCACGTTCCACGGGATCAGCATCGGCAGCGCCATCAGTACCAGACAGACAGGCACCCAGAAGCCCTTGCGCGGCATCGACAGCGCAATCGCGATGCCCAGCGGCACTTCGATGATCAGGATCAGGAAGGTGAACATGAACTGGCGGCCAAGGGCGGCGTGGAAACGGTCCGAGCGCAGGATCTGCTGGAACCAGTCCAGCCCCTGCCAGAAGAACACATTGTCGCCAAAGGTCTCCTGCACCGAATAGTTGACCACCGTCATCATCGGGATCAGCGCGTTGAAGGCGACCAGCAGCAGCACTGGCAGCACAAAGAACCAGGCTTTCTGGTTTTCGGTTTTCATCAGGCCGCTCCTTGTTCGTCTGCAGCGGGGGAGGTGGCAAGCCAGCCATCCACGTAAAGCCGGGTCATGTCCTGGCGAAAGGCCAGATGCACGGCGCTGCCCCTGGCCGGGGCGTTGGCTTCGACAACGGCATTGACGCGCTGGCCGCCGGCCTCGCATTCCACCACCGTATGGCGGCCCACGTCGGACACTTTGGTGACCGTGGCGGGCAGGCCGTGGTCCGCCAGCGCGACAAACTCCGGGCGGATGCCGATTTCAGTCTTGCCGTTCGCGGCACCCTGAATGGGGCCTTCCAGCGCAACAGCCTGGCCCGCAAACATCGCAGCGCCTTGCTGCAACTCACAGGGGAGGATGTTCATCCCCGGAGAGCCGATGAAATGGCCGACAAACGTATGGGCTGGGCGTTCGAACAGCTCGACGGGCGTGCCGATCTGCACCACTTCGCCCAGCTGCATCACCACCACCTGATCGGCAAATGTCAGCGCCTCGGTCTGGTCGTGGGTGACGTAGATCATCGTCGCCTTCACCCGCTGGTGCAGTTCCTTCAGCTTGGAGCGCAGCTTCCATTTCAGGTGCGGGTCAATGACGGTGAGCGGCTCGTCGAACATCACCACGTTCACGTCCTCGCGCACCAGGCCCCGGCCCATGGAGATCTTCTGCTTGTTGTCAGGCGACAGGCCTGCGGCCTTCTGATCCAGCATCTCGGTGACTTCCAGCATTTCGGCAATTGCCATCACGCGTTCGTGCACGGTGGCTTCGTCCCGGCCGCGGTTGCGCAGCGGGAAGGCCAGGTTGTCGTAGACCGTCATGGTGTCGTAGATCACCGGGAACTGGAACACCTGAGCGATGTTGCGCTGGTCCGGGGGCAGGGCGGTCACGTCGTTGCCGTCGAACAGGATCTGGCCCTCTGACGGCACCAGCAGGCCCGAGATGATGTTGAGAAGGGTGGATTTGCCGCAGCCCGATGGGCCGAGCAGCGCATAGGCGCCGCCATCGTTCCAATCCAGATCGATTTCCTTCAGCGCATAGTCCGAGTCGGATTTCGGTGTCGAAAGATAGCTGTGGCGCAGTTTTGAGAGTGTTATTTTAGCCATTGATGCCTCACGCCGCGCGGCTGCCGTCAGGGGCAAAGAAGTATGCCTGCGCGGGGTCCATGTAAAAGTCGTGCGCCTCACCCACGCGGTAGGGGTGAACGCCGTGGGCCAGCGATACCCAGCTGCCGGTATCCGTTCCTGTGCCCATATCGAAATGGGCTGAGCTTTCAGAGCCGGAAAGTTCGGTTACCTGCACCTGTCCCGACAGCTGCACCTGGGCGCCGTTTTTCGCCACAGGCAGCACATGGTGCGGACGGACGGCGATGGTGTAGGTGCCGTCTGTCAGACCGGCAGCGTCGCCGCTCAGCTCCCAGGTGACTCCAGTGCCCAGGCGGGCCATGCGGCCCTGCTTGGTAATCTCGGCGGTGTTGATCGGCGGGTCGGAGAACACCCGCGCCGCATCGACATTGCCGGGATTGCGGTAAATCTCGGCGGTCGGACCGAACTGGGTCACACGGCCGTCGCGCATCAGCGCGGTCTTGCCGCCCAGCAGCAGTGCCTCTTCGGGTTCTGAGGTGGCATAGACCACCACCGCGCCACGGCCCGCGAACAGATCCGGCAGCTGGTCGCGCAGTTCCTCGCGCAGTTTGTAGTCAAGGTTCGCCAGCGGCTCGTCCAGGAACACCGCGCGGCTTTCCTTGGCAATCGCGCGGGCCAGCGCGCAGCGCTGCTGCTGGCCGCCGGACAGCTCATGCGGGCGGCGGTGCAGCATCGGCTTCAGCTGCAGGATCGCAGCAGCTTCCTCGACGCGGGCTTCGATTTCGGACTTCGCCATACCAGCCACTTTCAGCGGCGAGGCGATGTTCTCATACACCGTCATATGCGGGTAGTTGATGAAGAACTGATGAACCAGGCTGATCTTGCGCTTCTGGGTGCTGAGACGGCTGACATCCTCGCCGTCCAAGATCACCTGGCCGCTGGCCATCGGGTCGAGGCCTGCCATCAGCTTAATGAGTGAGGTCTTACCGGAGCCGGTGGCGCCGAGAAGGACGTTGAAGTGACCGGGTTCCAGCACCAGCGAGGTGTCCTTGATGTGCTGAATGGCGCCGACGCGCTTGGTCACACCCTTAAGTTCGAGTGCCATCTTGCTTTGACTTTCTGGCAGGCGGCCTGTTTGCGCCCGGATGCTTGCGGGGGGCGGGGGCGCGCAGTCTTTTGGGGAAGAAGGCCCCGGAAGACGGGAAAGAGTCTCCGGGGCCCTGCAAAGCCCGGCCAATTGATGGGGATCGTTGGCCGGGCCGGGAGGAGAAGTTTACTCAGTCGCCCAGCGGGCTACCAGCTCGTCATAGTTGACGGTCTGGCCTGCGGGCTTCTCGTTCTCCAGCGGGGGCTTGGCGCCGCCATTGGCGTACCACCACTCCGCATCCTTCTCTTCGTTCAGGCGCGGGCCGCAGCCGCCATAGACGCTGGCCTGCTCGTCCGCACGCTGCATCCGGGCCATGGTGATGTCCATTTCCTCGGCCAGACGGTTCATCGCTTCCTGCGGGGTGAAGGCGCCGGAGTTGACGTCACCGATCTGCTGCCACCAGATCTGGGCCAGCTTCGGATAGTCAGGCACATTCACGCCGGTCGGCGACCAGGCCACACGGTCGGGCGAGCGGTAGAACTCGACCAGGCCGCCCAGCTTGGGGGCACGCTCGGTGAAGCTTTCGTGGTTGATCGAGCTGTCGCGGATGAAGGTCAGACCCACATGCGATTTCTTCACGTCCACGGTTTTCGACACAACGAACTGGGCATAAAGCCAGGCCGCCTGCGCGCGGTCTACGGGTGTGGACTTCAGGAAGGTCCAGGAGCCAACGTCCTGATAACCGACCTTCTGGCCTTCTTCCCAGTAGGGGCCATGCGGCGAGGGCGCCATCCGCCACAGCGGCGTGCCGCTCTCGTCAACGGTGTTGTTGCCTTCGGACTGCGGTTTCACCATGTCGGCGGTGAACGCAGTGTACCAGAAGATCTGCTGCGCCACGTTGCCCTGTGCCAGTGCCGGCAGCGACTGGTAGAAGTCATAAGACGCCGCACCGGGAGGTGCGTATTTGCGCAGCCATTCGTCCCACTTGCGGATCGCATAGACCGCCGCCGGGCCGTTGGCGGCCCCGCCGCGGCTGACGCTGGCGCCCTGCGGGTTGCAGGTGCCGGCTTCCATGCGGATGCCCCATTCGTCGATCGGCACGCCGTTCGGCTCACCCTTGGAACCGGCACCGGCCATCGACAGCCAGGCATCGGTCATCCGCCAGCCCAGGTCAGGCGCGCGCTTGCCGTAATCCATGTGGCCATAGATCGCGGTGCCGTCGATTTCCTTGACGTGCGTGCTGAAGAACTCGGCGATGTCCTCATAGGCGGACCAATTGACCGGCACACCCAGGTCATAGCCGTATTTTTCCTTGAACGCGGCCTGCAGGTCTTCGCGGTCGAACCAGTCCTTGCGGAACCAGTACAGGTTCGCAAACTGCTGGTCGGGCATCTGGTACAGATCGCCATCCGGGCCGGTAGTGAACTGGGTGCCCATGAAGTCGCCCAGGTCCAGACCGGGGTTGGTCACGTCCTTGAAGTCGCCTGCCATCATGTCGGTCAGGTTATAGGCCAGCTGCAGACGCGAATGAGTGCCGATCAGGTCGGAGTCATTGACATAAGCGTCATAGAGGTTCCGCTTGGTCTGCATCTGGGTCTGCACGGCCTGAACGACCTCGCCTTCACCCAGGATCTGGTGGTTCACCTTGATGCCGGTGATTTCCTCAAAGGCTTTGGTCAGCACTTCGGATTCGTAGGAGTGCGTCGGGATGCCTTCCGACAGCACGTTAATTTCCATGCCGCTGAACGGCTGGGCTGCCTGAATGAACCACTGCATCTCAGACAGCTGTTCATCCTTGGTCAGCACCGAAGGCTGGAATTCTTCATCAATCCATTTTTTGGCCGCCATTTCGTCGGCATAGCCATTTGATCCGGCAACCATCGCGCAAACGGCAGCTGCGGACAAAAGATACTTACGCATCTTTTCCTCCCTGAAAGTCGCTTAAGGCCAGTTGTGCATGCACTGCACCTGACTGCTATAGAGCTTTCATAGGTTGGAATATGTTGTCAAACTAATTTTTTAGTAATGCGTATGCATCTGTTTTTATTGTGAAATTAACGCCTCTTCCGACTGAAGTTGGCGGCGGAAAGCATGCCGCATTGCAGCATCGACGGTTGTGGCGCCACGGTACTTTCCGCTTATGCGGTTGCGGAAAAAACAGTCGCCGTGCGCAGGCTTTGCAGCTAAGGAGGCGGCATGACGCAAGAAAGCACATTTGAGATTTTCCTGACCGCCCCGCCGGGACTGGAACAGGCGCTGCTGGCCGAGGCCAAGGAGCTGGGTTTTGCCGCCCCCAAGGCGGTGCCGGGCGGGGTCACGGTGCAGGGGAATTGGACCGAGGTCTGGCGCGCCAACCTGTCGGTGCGCGGCGCCGCCCGTGTGCTGGCCCGGATCGGCGAGTTCCGCGCCTTCCACCTGGCCCAGCTCGACAAACGGTCGCGCAAATTTCCCTGGGGCGACATTCTGCGCCCGGATGTGCCGGTGAAGGTGGAGGTTGCCACCAACAAAAAGTCCAAGATCTACCACGCCGGCGCCGCCGCCCAACGGGTGGAAAAAGCCATTGCCGAGACCCTCGGCGCACCTGTCACCAAGGACGCGGAACTGACCGTGAAGCTGCGGATCGAGGACAACCTCTGTGTTTTCAGCGTCGATACCTCGGGCGAGGGGCTGCATAAGCGCGGCCATAAATCCGCCGTTGGCAAAGCGCCGATGCGCGAAAACCTTGCGGCCATGTTCTTGCGTGAATGCGGCTATACCGGGGCGGAGCCGGTGGTGGACCCGATGTGCGGTTCCGGCACCTTTGTGATTGAGGCGGCAGAGATCGCCAAAGGCCTGATGCCGGGCCGCAGCCGCAGCTTTGCGTTTGAAAAACTGGCGACGTTTGACGCCGGCGCCTGGTCCGCGCTGAAGCAGCAAGGTGAAACCCGCGAGACAGATCTGTTTTTCCACGGTTCCGACCGCAACGAAGGCGCGGTTGAAATGGCCGCGGCCAATGCGGACCGCGCGAGCGTTGCGGATTGCACCCGGTTTCTGCAAGCCGCTGTCAGTGATCTGCAGCGTCCCGACGGCCCGCCGGGCCTGGTCATCGTCAACCCGCCCTATGGTGCCCGGATCGGTAACAAGAAGCTGCTGTTTGCCCTCTATGGCGCATTGGGCCTGGTGCTGAAGGAACGGTTCTCCGGCTGGCGTGTGGGCATTGTCACCTCGGAAACCGGGCTGGCCAAGGCGACAAATCTGCCGTTTCTGCCCTTTGGCGCCCCGGTCGCGCATGGCGGCTTGAAAATCCGCCTGTTCAAGACGGATCCGCTGCCCTGACAGTGTTTTAGACGTCAAGAGGGCGCCCTGCTGCGCCCTCTTGCTGGATGTGCGGCACAGGTCAGGCCGGTTCAGGCGATCTCATAAAGATCTTCCGCACCGCCCTCGGTTCCGCTGCCGGGCATGGTGCCGCCCACCGGCTGGTTCATCAGCGCCATGATATCTTCGGTGCCGGCCTCGCTGCCGTTGCCCTGGAACTGGCCGGCCAGTTTGGCGTCATACCAGTTGCTCAGCCCGTCGCCGGTCACCCCGCCATTGGCATAAGACGCGCCGTTGCTGGCCGCTGCCGCTGGATCATAGCCGCCCTCCAGCACCTGCTGCGAGCCGTCCGGGTTGCTGACCACCAGCGACATGCTGCTAAGGTCGATGTCGTCCAGCGTCAGTCCGGCATCGGACCACAGGGTGAAGTTGGCGTTGGTGACGGTGCCGTCGGTGCTGTCCGGCGCCTGGCCGAATTGCACCATGCCGTCAAAATTTCCGGGCACGGTGGTGCCGGTGTCCAGCGCATTGACCGCGTTGGCACTGGCCGCATGCCCAGTGACTGGCAGCGCGTTTTCATCCGGAAAGAAGTTCAAACCGTCGACGCTGGCGTCATCCGCCATGTTGAAAAACAGCCCGTCGATATCGGCAACCTCGCCATCCCAGGAGGTCGGCTCCATCTTGATGAACAACTGCCCTTGCGGGGTCTGCAGCACCTCGACTGAGACACTGGGGTCGCCATTGCCGCCGATCTCGAAGGTGACCGAGGTTTTGCCAGTACCGCCGCCGCTATTGCCACCGCCATCTCCGGTGCCCTTGGTTCCACCTGCTCCCTTGGTCCCGCCGCTCCCTTTGGTGCCGTCCGAACCGCCAGTGCCCGTGCCCTTGGTGCCGGAGCCGCACCCATGCGTGCCGCCTGATCCGCCTGATCCTCCGGTGCCGCCAGACCCGCCGGTTCCATTTGTGGTCCAATCGTCCTCTTCGCGGTGCCACCAGTGCTTCTTGCCGTGATGGCCCTTGCCGCCCCAGCCCTTGGATCCGCCACAGCCTTTGGTGCCGCCCGATCCCGTTGTGCCACCGGACCCCTTGGTCCCGCCGGATCCTTTGGTGCCGCCAGACCCATAGGAGCCGCCGGATCCCTTTGTGCCGCCGGAACCTTTCGAACCGCTGGATCCCTTGGTGCCTCCGGCTTCGTCCTGGTCTTTGTCTTGCCACCAGGCTTTGCTGCCCTTGCCCTTCCAGCCATAACGGTCAGACAGGTTGCTGTTGTACCAGCGGCCGAAATGACCGCCTTGCACGCCGCCGTTGTAATAGCTGTTGCCGCCGCAAGCATGCTTGCCGCCCCAGGACGCATTCCCGCACCCCCAGCCATCTGAAAAATGTCCCCGGCCCATGTGTTTCTACCCCCCCCAGAAAAAATCTTGAATCACTGTGGCGCTGCAGCTTTCCGCCAGCCGCAAACGCGGATTGAACGAGAGTAGGAAAACGGGCCGGAGGGGCCAAACTTCCACCGCATTTTAGTCAATATTTCAACAAGTGGGGCCAGGTATGGAAACAAACAATCCGATTGCGGCGCCATTGTCCGGCTTTTCCCTCCAATTGGCCGGTGCGTGCCGGCCGCTGCTGTCCGAATCGGCTTTTGGAGCGCGGGAATTGCCCAAATCTGTCCCGAAAAGCGCCGCCTTTTGCCGCCAGGGTGTTAACTCGCAAATGGGGAAACGCGCCGGTTTTCGGGCGGCAGGCTGGGAGAGGGTGCCAGGGATGGCTGATGGCAGATTTGACAACCGCTCTGCATATATCGCAGGGGCGGCCTGGGAGGTTCTGGGCGAAGAACCGCATGAAATCTCGGCACCGGGCGGGAAGTCGCGGTCCTCCTTGCGGCTGCATTTCAAGGACCGCACCGTGATCGCCACCCTGCGCGCCAACTTCCGCCGCACCCATCTGGAGGCCTTTGTGCTTGAGCAGCTGGCGCCCCATTGCGATGACATTCCGCAGGTGCTGGGTGTTCACAACGATGTGCTGTTTCAATCCGACACCGGTCAGATCCGGCTTAGCGAAGAAATCATAGAACATGAGCCGGGCGACCAGCTGGAACTGGCGGCAGAGGCCTGCGCCGCGATCTTCCGCATCCAGGCAGCAGCACGCAAAACGGACCTGCACACCGTCCTGCCGCATCTTGGTGCCAACCGCAGCTGGATCCGCAATTTTGTAAGCTCGGTCGGGGCTCTTGAGGCCGTTTCCATGGGGATCCCCGATTCATTCGACTATCCGGCAGTCGCCGAATTCATGGAGCAGCCCGGAGTTCAGTTTCTGAAATGGGACTTCCGCGCAGGCAATGCCGCGATCGGGGACGACGGATTCGTGCGCTGGTTTGATTTCGAATATGCGGGCCTGCGCCACGGGGCCGAGGATTTCGCCTGGCTGATCGGCGACGAGACCTGGCCGGTCGCGCCTGACAAGATGGCCGATGTGATGATCGAGACTTTTGACCCCGGCTGCGGCCATGAGATCGGCGCATATCTTGAGTATCTCTCGGCCTATACCGCCTTGCATTGCATCCAGCGGTTGGAGCTGATCCAGAAGGAGGTCAAGAGCCGTGGCTGGCTCAGCCAGGAGCGGGTGCGAAAATATGATGATGCCGGGGTGCATCCGGAGTTTGCCGCGCAGCTGTGCCGCACCGGCGCCTATTATGCCGCGCAGTCCAGGCTGACCGCGCCGCTCTGCCGCAACTTCGAGGCTGCCGGGCGTGCATTCCGGTCAATGCCCGGGGTCTGAACGCCTTTCTTCCGTTTGTGACGTGCGGTCCAGGGTTCTGGCCTGATGGCCCTGCCGCTAGTCTGCTGCCGGACGCAACCGGGGAACAGACATGCAGCAGGCCGAAGATTTCCGTGCCGAAAGCCGCGCCTTGGCGGCCATTCTGGAGGACCTGCCAGAGGCGGGCTTCCACCGCGCGACCCAGTTCAAGGGGTGGACTATTGATCACGTGCTGGGGCATCTGCATCTGTTCAACGCCGCGGCAGAAGCGGCGTCGCAGGGAGACGCGGCCTTTGCCGCCTTCATCGCTCCGGTGCTGCGGGACATGCAAGCGGGCAAGCCCATCCTGAACTGTCAATTTCCCTGGCTGAACGGCCTGTCGGGCCGGGCGTTGTTTGAAGCCTGGCGGCTCGGGGCGGAGACTTGTGCCGATGCGTTTGCCAAGGCGGATCCAAAACAGCGATTGAAATGGATCGGGCCGGACATGAGCGCGCTCAGTTCAGTCACCGCCCGGCAGATGGAGACCTGGGCGCATGGCCAGGAGGTGTTTGACCTCCTGGGGCGGGAGCGGCAAGAGCAGGACCGTATCCGCAATATCGCGCATCTGGGCGTGGCAACCTATGGCTGGAGCTTTCGCAACCGCGGGCTGGCGGTGCCGGAGCCTGCGCCGTTTGTGCAGCTGACCGGGCCGTCCGGGGCGGTCTGGGACTGGAACACGCCGCAGGACGCGGGATTTGTCAAAGGCTCGGCGGTGGAATTTGCCCGGGTGGTCACGCAGGTGCGCAGTCTTGCCGACACCGGTCTGGAGCTGTCAGGCGAGGCCGCCGTCAGCTGGATGCGCATCGCCCAGTGTTTTGCAGGCCCGCCGGAAACTCCGCCCGGCAAGGGAAACCGTTATAAGGCAGAAACTTGAATAGTCCCGGCAGCCGCGGAGCGCTCCCGCCCGGCTTCGGCCTTCCTGACGGAAAGCCTGTGCCCGTTGGGCGTGGCGCCGCACAAAGTGCGGCGCCACGCCCAAGGCTGCCAAGGAGCCCCGGCACAGCCGGGACACCTGCAGGCGCGGGAGGGTTCCGGTTTGTCTTGGAACTTCCGGGTCTTCTGTCCTGATGAAACAATCTTGGGCGCTGACTGCCGCGGCAGCGTAGGCTGGCAGGCGGTACATCTAACCTGGCCAGGCGCCGATCAGCCCTTGCAGCGTCATGCGGCCAGGGTCCGCCAGGGTGACCGGCAGCGCTTGCGCGTCCAGAGCTGTGGCATAAAGCGCCTGCAGAGACGGTTCGGCAATCAGGGCCAGGTTCTGGCCCAGCCAGTAGGGCCGGGCAGCTGCCAATTCAGCGCCCAGGAGATAACCCCAGATCTGCGCCCGCGCAGCTTCATCAGGCAGTTGCCTCAGCGCCGCGGCCGCCTGAGCCGAAGCCAGCCGCGCCGCCAGCTGCTCGGGTTTGGCAATGCCGTCTGCCACCGCCTCTGCCAATATTGCCTTGTCCCAGGCTCCTGCCGCCTCCAGCGCCATGCCCTGTATCGCAACTTGTGCCAGTTGAGCGGTCAGAGCACTTTGAAAACTGACAGCTTCGCGGGCGCTGATCTGCACCCAATGGGTCACCATGCCCGGCAGGCAGATAACCCCGTCCCAATCCGGGTTCAGCCGCAAGAAGCCGCTGACCGCAGCCACGGGGCCCTGCATCAGCCCGCAGGGGGCGGCCTGGCGCAGCCCTGGCAGGACATGCACCGGCATGCCGTCCAACACCGTTTCGGCCGCAGGCAGCTGCGCCGGCCGCACCGGAACCGGTTGCGGCGCCGCCAGGGCAGTGCCGGCCAGCAGCACCGGGCGCGGTGCGCCGCCCAGCACCTGCCGCAACGCTGCCGCCAGCGCGGGCGGGTGGCTGTCCTGCAGGCGCAGCACTTGGGTCGGCCCCGCTGTGCCGCCGGCCATTTCCCAGGCTGAGAGCGTGTCTCCGTCCAGATTTGCGGCCAGCCAGCCGGTGCCGTTGCGGGGAGGCTGCATGATGCCCTCACTTCCTGTGCCATTGCGTCACCGGGCTTATGGCGCTGATTCTCTGCCCCGGCAAGGGCGCGCCCCGCCCGCCGGTATGGGTCTGAATACCCGCATGGCGAAGGTGCTGTCCGCAAGTATGCGCGCCATAGGCTAATGTGCCCGGGATTTATACAAAAGACTGCCTGTCCAGCTCTGCGCCCGGCCGGCAAAATCCATTAATGTTAAAGCATCGCCGGCCCTGCACGCTGTCTATCCCGGACAGCCCCTGCCAGGGGCGGCGGTGCGGAACGCGGGAACGGCCAGCCGGCGGCTTGTGCCGCGCCGGGAACAGGCGGCGCACGCGTAACAGTGACAGGAGGTACTGCAAAGATGTCCGCCACTCCGGCACCGCATAATGCGATTTTTGCCCAGCTGGCCGCGCGCCATCTTCTGGCCCGCGACTATACGCCTGCGGCAGTTTTTGCCGGAACCGGTTTTGGCCAGGCGCTGCTGAACCAGGAAGATCCCACGGCGCCTTTTGCCGCAATTGCGGGCTTTTTCGAACGGGCGGCGGAACTGACCGGCGACCCGTTATTCGGCTTCCGTCTCGGCAGTGCAACGGATCTGCGCAAGGCCGGACTTTTGGGCTACATTGCGCGGAGTTCACCAACTGCCGGCTGCTTTTTGCGCAACATTGCGCGGTATGCCGGTGTCATGAGCGATGTTTGGGAATTTGATACCTCCCGCCTTGCCTCGCACGGCGAGTTCACCTGGACGTGCAGGGCGGAGCCTGGTTTGCACGCACATCAGTATGTCGAATTTCTGGCCGCGGTGTTCTTTGCCGCCCTCCGTGATGGAACTGAAGCCCGGATTGAACCGCAAAAGGCAGCCTTCAGCCATCAGCGCAGCAACGGAGGGGAGGACGTCTCGGCGTTCTACGGCTGCCCGGTGGAGTTCGGCGCCCCGGCCAGCCGGTTTGTCTTCAGGCCGGAAGATCTGGAACTGCCGCTGATCAGCGCCGACCGTGTTCTGCTGCGCGTCCTGCGGTCCTATGGGGATCAGCTTTTGGAGGGGCGGGCGCAGGGCCGCAATAACACTGGTCTTGCAGCACAGGTCGAAGACGCAGTGTCTGCGCGGCTGTCCAGCGGTTCGGCCACGCTTGGCACTGTGGCAGCGGATCTCGGCATGAGCCCGCGGACTCTGTCGCGCAAACTGGCGCAATCGGGGACCAGCTACTTCACCATTCTTGAGGACCTGCGCAAGGCGCTGGCAATACGCTATTTGCGGGAAAGCAGCCTGGCCTTGGCCGAAATCGCCTTTCTCCTGGGTTACTCCGGGCTGAATAGTTTCAGCGACGCCTTCCGGCGCTGGACAGGCCAAAGCCCGGGGCAGTTCCGGGGGAAATAACCCGGCTTGCGGCGCCGCAGATCCTCGGATTCCCAAACCGGAACCTCACTCCCGTGTAAACAATGGTTTGCAATAAGCGTGAATTGTCTCCGGGCAATCTGTATTCAAATGGGGTTTTAGGAGTTTTTCAGCCTTTTTTCACATTTTGCGCCGAATTTCTAAAATTTGCTTTAAATAAGACGGGCTGCAGAATGGTGCAGCACAGAACTGCCGCCGGGGAATTGGGCGGTTTCAAAAATGAGGCGGGCGCGTGGGGGCGTGCCCGGTTCTCAATCTGAAAATCAGTAATGGCATTGCGCGGTCAAAGATTTGCGGAATGCGGGGTTGAGTTTGAACGGCCGCCTTTTGAGGCGGCGGTCCAGCAGGATTTGAGGCTGGAGAGCGGGGGTTTTCGAATGAAAGACATGGTTCCCGGAGGGGCGGGGCTGTCTTTTATGCAGGCTGAAATAGAACGGCAGCGGCCAGCAATGGCCGCGCACCCGGTGCAAACAGCCAACATAAATGCGGCTTTGAAGGGCATCGCGCAGGCGGGACGGTCCAGGCGGAATTCAGGCGGGGCCTATGCAGCAGCCGGCAAGCGGGGGCTGGATCTGCTGCTGGTGTTTCTAAGCCTGCCGCTGGTGCTGCCGCTGATTGCACTCTGTGCGGCCGCGCTTTGGCTGGAAGGCGGCCGGCCTTTTTATACGCAGGCCCGCCTGGGCCGCGGCGGGCAGGTTTTCCGTATCTTGAAGCTGCGCACCATGGTGCGCGATGCAGACCAGCTGCTGCAGTATTACCTTGAGACCAGCCCGGCGCTGCGGCAGGAATGGGACGAGACCCAAAAGCTGAAGAACGACCCGCGCATCACCGGGGTTGGCCGTTTCCTGCGCGCGGCCTCGCTGGACGAGCTGCCGCAGCTGTGGAACGTGGCCGTTGGCGACATGAGCCTGGTCGGCCCGCGCCCGATGATGCCGGAACAGCTGCCGCTGTACGGTGATGCCAGCGCTTATAACGAGCTGCGCCCGGGCATCACTGGCATCTGGCAGGTTTCGGTCCGCAATGAAGCCGGCTTTGCCAGCCGCATGTGCGCAGATACCGAGTACCGGCGCAGCCTGTCGCTGGGCCGGGATCTGGGGCTGATCTGGCGGACAGCGGGCGTGGTGCTGAAAGGGACGGGATATTAATCATTGCCTGATCCGCTGCAGGCCTCAGCCCGAGTGCCCGCTGCAGTCCGGTCAGCCATTGCGGGGAAAGCGGTTGTGAAGCATTTTGCACTATCAGGGGCATGTGCTGCCGGTCCGGCAGCCAGCCCGCAGGAGGGAGAACAGACCGGCATGAGCGAGCAGGGCTTCAGACGGTTCCGCCGCCGCAGTGCTCCTGCGGACGCCGTGCCTTTTGCCGCTGGCGAGGGCGGCAGCCAGCCTTCGGCCGCGCCTCTCGCGGCCACTGCTGCTGCGGCGCCTGCGCAATTGCCCGCAACCCTGCCGGAACCCTGGGACAGGATCCGCCAGGTGCCCTTCGACGCTGCGGCTCAGGCTCAGGCGCGTCTGCCTCTGGTCAGCCGGTTCCGCGCGGATCCTGCGGCCAAGTCTTTTGACCTTCTGCGCACCCGGCTGTTGCACACGCTGAAGGCCCGCGGCTGGAAACGGGTTGCCGTGACGGCGCCCGCCGCCGGCTGCGGCACCACCTTTACGGCCGTGAACCTGGCGCTGAGCCTGGCACGGGTGCCAGACAGCCGCACGGTGCTGATGGATATGAACTTCCGCCGCCCCGGTGCCGCGCAGGCCTTGGGAATGACCGCGCCAGGGGAACTGGCGGGCTTTTTGTCCGGCAGCGTTCCATTGGAGGATCAGTTGCTGCGCCCGCTGCCGTCGCTGGCTGTCGGGCTGAACAGCGCCACGGATCAGGATGCCGCCGAAATCCTGCATGGCCGCAGCTGTGCCGGAGTGCTGGAGGACATGATGCTGCGCTTGGGCGCCGGAACCGCTCTGTTCGACCTGCCGCCGGTGCTGGAGCATGACGACACTGCCGCCTTCCTGCCGCAGGTGGATGGGGTGGTGCTGATTGCGGACGGCACCAGCACCACTGCTGCCCAATTGGCCGCCTGCGAGAAGATGCTGGCGGGCCATACGCAAATGCTGGGTGTGGTATTGAACCGCGCACGCAAGACGGACGGCCCGCTGAACTGACGGCCAGGGCAGCCAGGGGTCATAGTTTTGCCCGGTTGCTGTGGTCAAAATCCGGGCAACAGCGGCCGGCGGGCTGCCCGAAGGCATGGATGGCAACCGGCTGGCACGCAGCAGCCGCAAGAGAGCAGACAGATGGGCCCGATTTATTCGCTTGGCGATTTCCTGGACATGGTGCGGCGCAGGCTGTTCACCATCGCTTGCGTCTTTGTTCTGGGCTGCTTGCTGTCGCTTTGGTTTGCCGCCCGGCAGCAGCATGAATTTGAAACCGCCGAAGTGCTGCAGATCACCCAGCCGCAGATTGCCGGCGAACTGGCCAAGTCAACGGTCGAAGGCTCCTCTGCCCGTCGGATGCAGCTGATCGAACAACGGCTGATGGCGCGCGGCACGGTGCTGGAAATCATCGAAAAATTCGGCCTCTACGCAGATACGGGCACGCTGACCCCCTTGCAGAAGGTGGCACTGCTGCGGGACTCGGTCCGCATCACCGGCGTCGCCGCAGCCCGCGAAGGCTTTGCCGATGACGGCACCATTTCGGTGCTGACCATCACCGCCCGGATGCCCACCGCCGCGCAGGCGCAGCAGGTCGCCAGCGAATTCGGCCGCCGCACCATCGAACTCAGCGTTGCCACCCGCATTGACCAGGCCCGCGAAACCCTCAGCTTCTTTGCCGAAAAGGAGGCCGCACTTGCGGATCAGGTTGCGGCCCTGGAAGACGAAATCGCGGCCTACCGGAATGAAAATGACGTGACCTTGCCCGGCACCATCGAATTCCGCAGGGCCGAAATCGCCACGATGAATGAGGGCCTGCTGGAGATCGCCCGCGAACGCATCGAAATCCGTCGCGGTGCCGATCAGGCCCAGGCCACGGAACGCCCTGCCACTGCCCGCCGGTTACTGGCGGAGGCTGAACAGCAGCTGGCCACGCTGGACGCCCAGGAGCAGCTTTTGTCCCAGCGCAAGAGAGGGCTGGAAGCCTCCTTGCAGACCACGCCTGAGGTTGAACGCCGGCTGGGCGCTTATGACCGCCGCCTGGAGCAGGCGCAGGGGGAACTGGCGCAAATGACTGCCCGTCTTAACGAAGCCGAAGTCGGCTTTCGCCTGGAAACCGGCCGCCAGGCCGAGCGGCTGACAGTGATCGAACCCGCACCGCTGCCGGACTTTCCGGTAACCGGCGCCCGCAAGACCAAGGCCCTGCTGGGCGCTGCGGCCAGTGTCATCGCGGCGCTTCTGGCGGCCTTCCTGCAAGAGCTGCGCCACCCGGTTTTGCGCACCGCCGCGCAGATGGAGCGGGAAACTGGCCTGATGCCAGTGGTCTCCATCCCGGTAATGGACGCCCGCCGCGCCGCGGGCTGTTCAGACTGTTCAGGCGCGGGGCCTGAGGTCAGGAAGAGCTCATTGCGGCTGCCATGGCCGTGACAGCATCCCAGTGCCAGCGCAGCGCCGCACCGCCGGCAATAAGGGTCAGCAGCCCATAACCCGCATCATGCAGCGGATCCCAGACATGATGCCTGCGCGCCAGCCGCACCAGCACCGGATAGGCCGCCAGCATCGCCAGCCCCAACGCCGCAATGCCGCCCGCCAGCCCGAACCAGGCCACGCCGCCCAGGAACATGCCTGTTTGCAGGCAGGCCCGGGCAGCCGAAAACACAAAGAACCCGCGGCTGTCGCCTGCTGCCAATGCAGCCTGATCATAGGTCATCGTGATCACCGCAGGCGCCAGCGCCAGGGCGATCAGCACGATCATCGGCCCCGCTTGCAGGTACCGGTCATCATACAGCAACTGCACCAGCCAGGGTCCGGCCCAGGCCATTGCGATCAGCGCTGCCAGGATCCCCGCCGTCAGCCCCGTGCGCAGCTGCCGCTGCCGCCGCAGGTTCGCCGGCCCCTCCTGTGCGGGCTTGTCGCGATAAACCGGGATCATCAGCCGCTGGTTCACAGCATGGCCCAGCAGCATCGGAAAACTCGCCAGGAAATAGCCGATGTTGTAGATGCCCAGCACCTCAAGCGGGACAAACTTGCCCAGGATCGCCCGGTCGCCTTGCGAGGTCAGGAACCAGAAGGCGGTCGACAGGAAAATCCACTTGCCGAAACGGATCAGCTCGCCCGCCGCGGCCCGTTCCCAGCGGAACCGGTTTGCAGCACCGGGCAGGCCATAGTGGCACAGCAGCAGCTTGGCCGCCGCCTGGATCACCCCGCCCAGAACCAGCGCGATCACCGACTGCGTGGCCAGCGCCAGCGCAATCATTGCCGCCAGCCCGATACCCTGGCCCGCCAGATCCAGCGCCGTGACCCGGCCCGCCAGCAGATGCCGGTGCGCGGTCTCGATCCGCGTCGGGTTGAAGCCGGCAATCGCCAGTCCGGCGCCGGCAATGGGCAGATAGGCCAGCAGCTCCGGTGCGCCGTAAAACCGCGCGGCAGGCCAGGCCAGCAGCGCCGTCAATGCCCACAGGCCAAAGCCGCGGACCACCTGAATGGTCCAGGCCGTGTCCAAAAAGTCCGGATCATCGCCGCGCGGGTTCTGGGCGATCGATGGCCCGATGCCAACGTCTGAAAACAGCGACAGCCCGACCGTCACCACCGTCACCAGCGCCATCAGGCCAAAGGCCTCGGGAAACAGGAGGCGGGTCAGGATCAGGTTGGAGGCCAGCCGCAATGCCTGGCCGCCGCCATATCCGATCATCAGCCAGGAGGCCGAGCGCAGTACTCGCGCCATCATCCCCTGACCGGCAAAAAGCGAAGCAACCCGCTGCATGTCCGCGCCAATCCCCAAACGTCCGGTTCCGCAGGCTAGGCGGCAGGGCAGGGGGCGTCAATCACAGTGCCGCTTGCAACAGGAATGCGGGATGCAGGGGCGGAAATACCATAACAATCATGGCCCCCGCAGCCCATTCTCCACGCCTGCGCGACAAGCGCAACAGGACGCTGGGCAACCGGCGTAACCGCCGCTAACCTGCCCAAGACCCAAGATTTGCACGGAACCAGCCGCGTTGAAAATTGCCTATGTCCTGAACACGTATCCTCAGCCCTCGCACAGTTTCATCCGGCGTGAGCTGCAGGCGCTGGAGCGTCAGGGCGTGGAGATCCGGCGCCTGGCGATGCGCCCTTCGGCTGCGGCTTTGGTGGACCCCAAGGATCAGGCTGAGGCCGCGCGCACGGAATATGTGCTGCAGGCCGGCGCCGGGCGCCTGCTTGCCGCCCTCGCTAGAGAGGCGGCAGCGTCACCCGCCCGCTTTGCCCACGCGCTGCGGCTGGCGCTGAAACTGGCGCGTGCCGCCGGCACAGGCCTCCTGCGGCACCTGATCTATCTGGGCGAAGCCGCCTATGTGAAACAGCGCTGCACAGCGGCAGGCGTGCAGCATATGCACGCCCATTTCGGCACCAATGCGGCGGCGGTGGCAATGCTGGCCCATACGCTGGGCGGTCCGGGCTACAGCTTTACCGTGCACGGGCCGGAAGAGTTCGACGCGCCGAAAGCGCTGTCGCTGGGTGAGAAGATCAACCGTGCGGCTTTTACTGTGGCTGTCAGCAGCTTTGGCAAAAGCCAGCTGAGCCGCTGGGCCGCTTTCGGCAATTGGGACAGTCTCAAAGTGGTGCATTGCGGGATTGAGCCGGAACGGTTTGCAGATCCTGCGCCGTTGCCGCAGGGGCCGCTGCGGCTGGTGGCGATCGGGCGGTTTGTGGAGCAGAAAGGCCAGATGGTGCTGGTGAAAGCCATGGCACGGCTGGTGCAGGAAATCCCGGACTTGCATCTGTCGCTGGTTGGTGACGGCGGTATGCGGCCTGCGCTGGAGGCCGCAATTGCAGCGCATGGTTTGCAGGGCAGCGTCACCCTGACCGGTTGGCTTGCCGAAACCGAGGTGCAGGCAGAGCTGGCAAGTTCCCATGCGCTGGTGATGCCATCATTTGCCGAAGGTCTGCCGATGGTGGTGATGGAGGCAATGGCCGCCGCGCGCCCGGTGATTGCAACATGTATTGCAGGCACGCCCGAACTGGTGGTGGCAGGACAAACGGGCTGGCTGCTGCCGGCCGGGGGTGAGGGCGCCCTGGTACAGGCCGTCCTCACCCTTGCACAGACCCCGCACCCGCAGCTGACCGACATGGGGCAGGCGGGCCGCAGGCGCGTGCTGAAACGTCATGACAGTGCCGCAGAGGCCGCCAAACTCGCCGCCCATTTCCGCAAGGCCATTGCCGGATAAAACCGGCGCACTCCCGCCCGTCGCCAGCGCACCCTTGGCACCCTGCGGGCGCGGGAGCACCACCGGGACAGATCAGCGGCAAAACCCAGGCCTCAGCGGCCGCGGGTCCAGCGGCTGGCTGAGGCAAACAGCGGTGTTTTTGTGGCCAGACCGACCATCGCATAGATCACAAAACCGGTTGGATCCGTCAGCAGCAGCTTCAGCACGGCGCCGGCGCTTGGCGGGATTTTGTCTTCATTCTGCTGCAGGTCCGGGAATTTTGTTGCCACCTCAGCCACGCCGGCGTTTTGCCGCCGCCGCACCCGGACGAGGTTGCGGAAGCCTTCCACCATCGGCCAGCTGTAAGCAGCAGGCACTTTGACCCGTTCGCACGGGGCGAAATTCAGGCGGGCGAAAACGTCATCGGCGATGATATCAGGCCAGTCCCCCCAGCGCTGCCGTCCGGGCCGGTTCATGGCGAACACGCCAAACCCGGGCACGCCGCCGGCGGCAAACGGCAACCGGGTCCAGAGCCGTGCATAGGCTCGGGTCACCGCACTGCGCGCCAGCGCCACCTGCGGACAGCCGCTGGCGTAACGCGGCGCATTTTCCGCCAGTGCTGCCGTGATTTGCGGGATCAGCGCCGGGCTGACCGCCACATCTGCATCCAGATAGATCAAGATCCCGCCGCGGGCCGCCGCATCGCCGGCATTCAGCGCGCCAAGCTTGCCGCCTTCAGGCAATTCCAGCACCCGCAGATCCCAGCCCGCAGGTGGCTGCTGCGCGCGGGCCGCTGCGGCCGTTTCATCGCGGCAGCCGTTTGCCAGCACCAGAACCTCGGCAGCCATGCCCGCAGGCAGCGGATCCGAGGCAAAAACCGCTTGCAGGCACCCCGCGATATACTCTGCCTCATCATGGGCCGGGATCAGCACCGAAACACCTTTGGTCACTTCACGGCCTCCAGCGCGTCCCAGCGCGGGTTTTCGTCGCTCAGCACCCGCAAGGCGCCCCAGCTGCCCCATTTCCCAGGCACGCCAACATCGGCATAGGCGGTGAACAGGCCCCCGCCAAGGGCGCTCCAGCCTGCCAGAAGGTCCCGGTACAACCTGCCCATCTCGGGCGTATAGTTGAAGTGGGTGAAGAACCCGGTCAGTGTCTCATCCTCCACCAATGGGCCGATACTGACCACATGGCTGCCGCCCTCATACATGATCAGCCCCAGCCCGTGTTTTTGGGCAACCTGGGCGTGGTAGGGCAGCACACGCCCCAGAAGGTCGGTCAATGTGTCGGTGCCGTCCCCCGAGATCAGCCCGTCGCGCAACTCCGCTCCGGCTTGGGCTGTCGCTGCATCATATTGATGTTCCTTTGCAAATGCGCTTGCCGCCGGCCCGGTCAGCCCGCGTTCCGCTGCCACCGCCCGGGCCTGCTCCCGGCTGTCTGCGATCCAGGCGCGGACGTGTCCGGCGCGGTCCGGGACGCCAAGGATACCGCCGAAATACCCGGTCACCGCATAGGCATCGAAATAGGCAGCCGGGGCCAGGCGCCCCGCCTGTTCGGCCTTCCACAGCGGCGCCGTCAAAACCTGCTCTTCCAATCCCAGCCAGCCGGTCTGCGAGGAGATCACCCGCACCAGCCGGCGGCTTTCCCCGCCAAAAATTTGCGTCCAAATCTGCGCAACCTCCGCGGCGCGGCCGCCGTAGAACTGCATCCACAAGCTGTCGCTGCCCCAGCGCGCCTGCGCCTGCGCATCAGCCCAGGCGGCCTGCTGGAACTGCCAGTTCCAGACTTCGTTGGAATATTCCACATAGGCGCGCAGATCCTCGTCCAAGCCGCGCTCTGCCAGCCGGGCGAATTGCCGGACATAGCTGTCGTCCGCCATATGCGGCATGGTGAACCAGGGATCAGCCCCCAGCGTGTTGGCCAGCGCAAGCATGATCTCTGCCGGAACGCCCTTCAGCGCCCAAGTATACTCCGGAACCCGCGGCCGGTCTTCCCAGCCGGTTTGGGCCGAGTCATTGGCGGCCATCCAATCCATGAACCGCAGCGCGGCAAACCCGTCCAGCCGGTCCAGCCACAGCGGGTTGAACAGCGCGCCTTGCTCAAAGGCCTCCAGGTGCTCTTCCTTCACCACCCGGATGCTGCGCACATAGTCATCGCCGGTCCCGCTGCGCCGCCCTGTCCGCTGGATGCGGATTTCCACCGGGCCGGGGCCGGGGGCGTAGTCAAACCGCACTTCGCCCTTGCCGTAGCGGACATTTTCTGCCCGGCCCGCAACCTCGACAATGCCTTGGCCCTCGAACCGCAGCACATAGCGGCCCGCAAGCGAGACGGCCTCCACCGGCAGATCGGTCAGGATCACCGTGCCGATAGATGTCAGCTCAGGCGGGATGGCGGTGGGCCAGCCGTCCGGGTCCAGATAGCCGGCGGCCAGCAGATCCTGGTGATCCGCACCGCCCCAGCGTTTTGGCAGATGCCCGATCCAGGGGCGTGCGGTTTTGAAATGATCAAGGAAGGGCGCCTGGGTGCTCCAATCCGCGATTGCAGCCAGATTTATGGCGACGGGCTGGCGGGCGGGGGTGGCCAGCGGCGCGGCTCTGTCCGCAGTCTCTGCCGTGTCAAGCGCGGGCAAAGCAGGCTCGCGCGGACGCGCGGCAGGCTCCGGCGGCAGGGCTGCGGTGCGCACATCAGTTCCTTGGGCCGCAGCCCAGGCAATGTCCTGCAGCCGCGCCGCCAGTTCAGGGGGCGGCGCGGGATAGGGCTTGCCCCAGCGGTTGCTCAGCTGATGCGGCAGGCCAGCGGGGTCCTGCCCGGTCAGCACCGCATATTGCAGCAGCGCCAGGAAATAGAACCCAGTGGCGTTGGGGTGGATATCATCGGCGAACACGTCGTGGATACTGCTGAGGCCGGGCATGGTGCCCGCCAGAATCGCATCCTCCAGTCGCGCCATGGCTTGCCCCGCGGGCAGCAGTTTCACGGTGCCGCCGGTGGCTGTGTTAACCTCATCGACTACCGCTTGCCAGCGCGGCAGGTCCTGGCTGATCCTCTCGCGCCAGGGCACATCCGCCCCCTTGTCAAAGCGCACCTCGGCGCCGGTGCCGCTGTCCAGGCTGTGCCAGGTTTCCTGCAAGTAGAAGTCCACATCCGGGTTTGCGGCCCGCGCGAGCTCATAAAACCGGGTAACTGCACCTTCGGTATCACTCCATTTCAGATGATTGGCCAGCGGTATCGCCTCGGTCACGATCACCGCATCTGCGGGCCGGCGCAGTCTTTCACGTGAATCAACGCCCTCGGCGGTACTGCTATGCTGCCAGCTATAGCTCAGCGGCGCGCCATTGATGATCTGCGCCTCTACCGTGGCCCGTCCGCGCGCGTCCAAAAGCTGGTCCAGCATCTGCGGGTTGTCCGGCCCGAACAGCGAATGGCCGATCATGACAACCGATGTAATCAGCGCCTCCAGCGTCATGCCGGCGCTCCCCCGGTGGCGATTCCGGTGCGGGGCAGGGTGCGCACCACGTCCCAGACGATCTGCTGCACCTTGGCGGCGGCGTCTGCCGCAAACGCCTGGGCCGGGCTGCCATCGGCGCGGGTCAATGCATGCGGCAGGCCCAGGGGCGAGCGCTGGTACAAAACCGCGTAATGGGTCAGCGCAACCGCATAGGCTCCCAGATCATTGACATGTATCGTGTCCAATTCCCCCGCAGGCGTGCGGGCAAACAGCGATTCACGTGAAGCCAGACCAGGGATTTCTCCGGCCTCCGCTGCCCGCGCCACCGCCGCCAGCACCTGTCCGCCGGGGATCAGATAGACCGGATGCTGCGGGTTGCGGCGGCTGTCCGGCCCCAGCAGCTTGCCCACCCACAGCGCGTCCAGATCGCCATCGATCCGGTCCAGCCAGCCGTCCGGGTCGTCCAGCCTGTGCCAGGTCTCATACAGATAAATGCGTGTGCCGGGTGACGCCGCCCGCGCAAGCCCGGCCCAATTCGCGACGTATTCAGCAGCGCCGAAATAGCGGAGGGCGTCGCGCAGCTCGACCATCTCGGTCAGAACCACATCAGTGTACTCACCGGACCCGACGGCCTCCCGCGCGTCCCGGTAAGCGGGCGGCTGGTTGGCGGTTGCGAAATCGAGGATGTCCTCATCCGGTTCCCAATGCGCCCGCAGCGATGTGCCCGAGCCCAGCTGGCTGTTGTACCCATGCCCCGCAGGCGCCAGCTGCGCCAGCATATGCGGCATATCCGGGCCGACCAGAGAATGGCCCAGATGAAACACCTGCAAAGGGGCATCAGGCGGCGAGAGCGGCGGCGGAACCGGCACGCTGCGGCTGCGTGTTGCAAAGGCCATAAGCCCCAGCGCTGCACTCAGCGCGCCGCACACCAGAAACCCGCGCCGCCCCATCATCCGCGGCCCCGGATTTCCGCCGTGGTGATGATCAGCCCGGCACCAATAACAAAGCGCCCGCAAACCGCCTCGCCGCGCGCAAACGGCGGCCGGCCGG
This sequence comes from Leisingera sp. F5, assembly GCF_001593695.1. Lineage (NCBI taxonomy): Bacteria > Pseudomonadati > Pseudomonadota > Alphaproteobacteria > Rhodobacterales > Roseobacteraceae > Leisingera > Leisingera sp. F5. The sequence continues at coordinate 91,356 of NZ_LUKH01000003.1, forward strand.
CGGTGAACACGGCCTGAAACGCGCCTGCCGCCAGATCGAACTCCAGCTCCATCCCGTCGAACCCGTAGAAGGCCCGGCTCAGCGTGTACTGGCATTTGTAGGCGGCTTCCTTGGCGGAAAAGATCACCTTGGCCATCTGTCCGGGATTATCCTGACGCCGCAGCCAGGCCTGTTCGCGGTCCGAACAGATCGCAGGCAGCAGCTCGTCCTTCAGCGGCGTGTCCTCTTCCACGTCGATCCCCAGACCCTGAACATCGCCCTCTTGCGCCAGCACCGCCATGGCGCAGCTTTTGGTATGGGTGATCGAGCCGACCAGCCCCGCGGGCCAGACCGGCGCCCGGTCGCGGCCCACGGGCACAGGAGCAGGCGCCAGCCCAAGCTGCCGCATCGCCTGATGCACCGCCGCGCGGCCCGCGGCAAATTCGCCGCGCCGCTTGGCGACTGCATTGGGCGACAGCCCCGCAGCTTCCTCTGCCAGCGGTGCGGGCGGGGCACCCAGCGGATCCGCCGCCGCCAGCGCCACATCGGCGGCAAAAAGCGGCCGGACCAATGCCAGCCGCTCTGCCAGTTTGTTTTCGGCCTCTGTCATCCGGTCCTTGCTCTGCGGTTTGCACGCATTGCCCGCCGCTTCGACATGGTGCCGGCGCGGTCGGGCCCTTCGCTGTCCTGCGGCTGTTCTTCCGCATTTGCCGGGGTGCCTGCAAGCCCTTCGATATGGGCCGCCAGCCCGGCCAGCGTCGGGAAGCGGAAGATATCCGTGATCGACAGGCTCGCATTGCCCAGCGCCTCGCCCAGTTCTTCGCGCAGCTCCCTGTGCGCCTGGACCGCCAGCAGCGAATGGCCGCCAAGGGCAAAGAAGTTGTCCTGCGCACCAATGCCGCTGACACCCAGAATGCGGCTCCAGACCGTGGCGATCCTGGCCTGCGCGCCTGCATCCAGCGGAACAGTTTTCGCGGCCTCAACCCGCGCCGGCTGCGGGTCCGGCAGCGCCTCGCGGTCGATTTTCTTGTTTGGAGTCAGCGGGAAAGCCTCCAGCGTGACGATACGGGCGGGCACCATCACCGCTGCCAGCTTCGCGGCCAGCGCCTGTTTCACGAGGGGCTCGGACACAGGTGCAGAGGCCGTGACATACCCCAGCAATTGCTCGCTGCCGGCCTCACCGCGAGGCACCACTACAGCCCCTGTCACGCCGGGGCAGGCGGCCATCGCGGCCTCGATCTCGCCCAGCTCAATCCGCTGGCCGCGGATCTTGACCTGATGGTCGGTGCGGCCCAGAAAAGCCAGCGTGCCGCCTGCCGCCCAGCGCACCAGATCCCCGGTGCGATACAGGGGGGTATCAGCGAACGCTGTGTTAACGAAGCGTTCAGCAGTCAGCTCTTCCCGTTGCCAGTAGCCTGCGGTGACACCCGCTCCACCGATATACAACTCGCCGGGCGTCCCCGCGGGGACAGGCCTTTGTTTTTCGTCCAGAACGTAGACCTGCGTGTTGGCAATCGGCGTGCCGATCCTGGCAATCCCCGCGGAGACGGCGCTGATTTTCTCTACCGTCGACCAGATCGTCGTCTCGGTCGGGCCGTACATGTTGAGGATCTCGGCGTTGGTTACCCCCTGTAGCGCCTGCACCAAATCGCCCGGCAGTGCCTCGCCGCCGACAAGAACATGCTGCAACCGGCCCAGACAGGCGCTGGCGCCTTCATCAGCGGTAATCATCCGCGCCATCGACGGGGTGCACTGCACATGGCTGACCCCATGGCGCACGATCTGCGCGGCCAAAGAGAAGTCATCCGCCGCCAGCTGTTGCGGGGCGTTCGACAGGCGCAGCACCTCAGCCAAGGGTTTCAACCCCTCCAGCACTACATCCGGCGCGATGCCGTAATCGATCAGGCAGGCGATCTCATCCACACCGATGCGCTTCAGCTGCTCGACCCGCTGGCAGGCGTCCTGAATGGTGCCGAACAGTCCGGAGTCCTCAAAATACCGCTCGAATGCAAAGTCGAGGATCGCCTCCAGCTCCTCCTCCGACAGCGACCCCAGGTCCATCTCAAACGGGTTCTTCACCCCTTCAGGTTTCTTGAACGCCGGGAAGGCCCAGGCGTATTGCTTGATCAGCCCGGCGGCAGAGCGCAGGTAGTCCTTCATCGGCTCCCGCGCCACTTGGCGGGCTTCCTCGCGGGTTCCGGCCAGATAGCTGTGCAGCATCAGCGTGACCTTGAAATCCGCGGGGTCATGGCCGGCATTGCGCAGGGCGTCGTGATAAATGCGGATCTTGCCCGCGACCTCGTCAATGCTCTGGCCCAGAAGATGGGTCAGCAGATTTGCCCCGATCGCACCCGCTTCGCGCCAGGTTTCCGGGTTGCCCGCGGTGGTGACCCAGACCGGCAGTTCCTTGGACACCGGGCGGGGCTGGGTGATGACACGGTGTTCGCTGCCGTCCTTGCGGGGAAATGAGACCTCCTCGCCGCGCCAGAGTTTGCGCACGGTTTCAATGCTTTCGAACAATGCGGGCTTGTTCGCAGGCGGTGTGTTTTCGGGCCGCAGGATAAAATCATCCGGCTGCCAGCCCGAGGCAAAACCGATCCCCGCCCGGCCCGCTGTCAGGTTATCAATCACCGCCCATTCCTCGGCGATCCGAGCGGAATGGTGCAGGGGCGCGACGCAAGAACCGGCCCGCACGCCAATGTTCTGCGTCACCGCCGCCACCGCAGCACCCGTTACCGACGGGTTCGGGTAGGGGCCGCCAAAGGCGTGGAAATGCCGTTCGGGTGTCCAGATCGCGTTGAAACCGTGCTGGTCGGCGAATTTGGCGCCCTCCAGCAGCAGGTGGTATTTCTGCGGCCCCGGCCCGTCGTCATTGCCCCAGTAGAACAGGTTGAAATCCATCTTCCTGTCCGATTTCGCAACGGGCCCCTTGGACAGTTCCAGCCGGCTTTCATCGCTGGACAAGACCAGCTTTACCCCGCGCGACAAGGTCCAGAACAGCTCCAGCACCGAGATGTCAAAGCTAAGGCTGGTGACCGCCAGCCAGGCATCGCCGGGCTGATGCGGGATGCGGGTGTCCATGCCGGCAAAGAAATTCGCGACGTTGGCATGGGTGACCATCACACCCTTGGGCAGGCCGGTGGAGCCGGAGGTGTAGATCAGATAGGCCAGATCGCTGCCGGCAGCACCGCCATCGGTGTTTTCTGCGTCTGTCCCCGCGGGGACCGTTTCGATTTCCAGCACCTGTGCATCCGAAGCGGGTAAGCTGCCGGTCAGCGCGGATTGCGTCACAATTACCTCTGCCCGGCTGTCTGCGATGTAATGCGCAATCCGGTCAGCAGGGTAGGCGGGGTCCAGCGGCACATAGGCGCCGCCGGCCTTCATCACCCCCAAGGCAGCAAAGACCAGCTCGGGCGCGCGGCGGATGTGGATGCCCGCATGCGTGCCAGGTTTCACGCCCATTTCACGCAGGCGTGCGGCCACTGCGTTGGCGCGGGCGTTGACCTCGGCATAGGTGAAGCATTGGTCTTCAAAGACCAGCGCGGCGGCCTCCGGGGTCTTGGCGGCCTGGGCTTCAAACGCGGCGTGGATGGTCAGATCTGCGGGGTAATCCGTGGCGGTCTGGTTCCAATCCTCCAGCAGCATCTTGCGTTCCGCATCCGGCAGGATGGGCATCGCGGACACCAGCTGGCTGGTGTCCTGGGTGATTGCGTTCAGCACCAGCTCCAGCCGGGCGGTGAGCAGTTCCGCTGCCTTGGCATCCAGCTGGGAATTGTCCGTATACAAGACCATTGCTCCGTCGGAGAAATCAACGGTTGCAGCGCAGCCTGTGATGGGCTGGCCCTTGCCCAGTGAAAGACCGATTGCAGGCTGGGACCGGGCAGTGATTTCGGGTGCCCTCGTCACGAGATCACTTGTAAACCCTCCAAATTGTCTCGCCTTGTCAATTTCTTGCCTTGCACTCACTTCCAGTTTGGCAAGCGACTCATCCCGTTGCGCCTGCAGCGGCACCCAGGATGAGATCAGCCCGGGAACAGCGTTCATGCTGCCAGTAGACAACGCCACATCGGCAGCCGTCTCCCCGCAGCTGAGCAGCGCCCAGGCCAGCACACCAACAGCAGCTTGCGCTTCGCTGAGGCTGCCCGGCAGGGCTATGCCACGGCTGGCAAAGCCTTGGCCGCCGGTATCCGAGGCCAGCGGTATTTGTACCGGCTGCATTACGGAAAGCTGCTGCCGCCAATGGCTTTCGCCGCCCTGAGCGGCGGCCATCTGCACGGTAAGGGTTCTGGCTTCCTCTTCATACAGCGATGGCAGCACGGCGCCGGCTTTGAAAAGGGCAGAGGCGTCCAGCGGCTTGCCTGCCGGCGTGGTCAGCCGAGACAGCGCCAGCGCGCCGTCCGCGGTGGCGATTGTCACGCTGTCTTTACGGACGTCCAGCACTGTGCCGGGGGCGCCGGAGCCAACTGCCGCCTCTGCAGCGCCAGTCAGTACAATTGCCCTGTCCGCGCGCAGCTTGGCGGCGCACAGCGGGTTCCAGTAGCCGCCAGTGTCCAAGGCACGGACCAGCCGGGCCAGCTCCGCCGCAGGGCGGGTGAAGTCGAGCAACCCGCCTGCGGCAGGGCGGTCGGATTTGGCAAACACGCGGCGCTGGCTCAGGTCCTGCGGTTGCCGGTTCAGATCGCCGGTTTCCAGCTGCGAGACAACTTCGCCGAAACTACCCATCGCGGCGGCGTAGCATTTGGAGTTCAGGCTGAAGGCGGTTTCGTCCGCAGCCACATCGAACCTCCGCTGGGCCAGGATATCGCCCTCATCCACCCCGCCTTCGATCAGGTGCCAAGTGATGCCGTGCTGCGCTTCGCCGTTGATCAGCGCCCAGTTCGGGGTGTTGAGGCCCGCGTAATGGGGCAGGGGGCCGTCGTGGAAGTTCACCGCACCCTTGGCGGCGCGCGACAGGACCTCCTCCGGGATCACGGAGAGGTTGGCTATCGACAGGAGCCAGTCGAAACCAGGCGCCAAATCGCGCTGATTATCCAGTTCCGTCAGGCCTTTGGCTGCTGCCCAGCTCCGGATGTCGGGGTCTTGCGACACTACGGCCCGGATTTGGTGGCCGCGTGCGAGCAGCGACTCGGCGCAGCCGATCAGGAGGGATTCATTGCCAATCAGGGCACATGTGAAGGACGTCATTTCTGCTCCTTAGCAACCGGAGAGGGCGCGCGCGTTTCTTGCGGCGGTTTTGGCCGTGGTGCGGCCATCGCGCGCAGGCCGTGCAGGACCAGATCGCGCAGGAAATGCGGCGGGTCCGCCTGCGGTTTGTTTTGGATCAGGCGGCGCAGGCCATAAATCAGGCTGCCGGTGATCCGTGCCAGCGTGGCGGCGGCCGCATAGGCGTGCCCGTGGTGTTTCACGAAGTAGTGCCGCCGCGAGTCGAACCAGTACTGCGGCGTGCGCTGCCAGCCTTTCATACCGGTGGAAGCAGAGCCGACATGGGCGATTTCGCTGGCCGGCACATAATGGGTGCGCCAGCCTGCGCGGGCAGCACGGCGGCAGAGGTCGGTTTCCTCAAAATACAGAAAGAAGGTTTCGTCAAAGCCGCCAACGGCCTCGATAACGTCGCGGCGGATCATCAGACTGGCGCCGGCGGTCCAGTCAACCTGCACCTCGCTCTGCGGCATGTCCATGGCGACCACCCAGGGTTTCAGCAGCCGGGTGAAAATGCCGGTGCGCGCGCTGCCCTCGAATTCACCCGCGATGGAGGGGAAGCGGAAAGCGGTGCGGTGCGGCACGCCATCGGTGCCGCGCACGTAAGAGCCGGCCAGCCCGGCGCCGGGGCGTTCCAGCAGGAAATCGCGCAGGGTGCGGATGGTGCTGCCCTGCACAAAGGCGTCGGAGTTGAGCAGGTAGTAGAATTCCGGCGCGCTGCCGTCCGACAGACCGGTTTTTAGCCCCAGGTTCATGCCCGCACCAAAACCGCCATTGACGGGTGAGGCGATCACCCGAAGCCGCCCGCTGCCGAGCCAGCCGCGTGTGTCTGCTGCTGCACGGATCTGTTCATACGAACCGTCGCCAGAGCCATTGTCGATGATCAGCAGCTCGCCCGGCAGGTCCTCCATTTCGCGCAGGGCGGCCTCTGCTGCCCGCAGGGTCATTTCCGGCGTGCGGTAATTAAGGAGAATAGTGAGGATGCGTTGCTGGTTCATGGGGGTCACTCCGCGGCTTCGGCATAGCGTGCCAGGCCTGCCGCCGCTTCAGCCGCGTCAAGCCGGGCTTTGACGCCGGCGGCCAGCACGCTGACGTTCGGCACCAGCACCATGCTGTCGTGATCGCCGGGCACTTCGGCCACCTCCAGCTGCGCGGCCCAGCGGGTCCAGTCGTTGTCATCAAACACATATTCGCGCGCGGCACTGACCCAATTGCCGCTGCTGACCTGCCATTTGCGGTCGAGCGGCGGGCGGAACAGGGTGAGCGGGCCGTTCCAGGGGCGCAGGGCGTAGCGTTCAACCGCGGTGCGGAAGGCCATTTCGATCTTGCGGTTGTTGAATTCGGGCTGACCGCCGGTCTCTGCCGGGCGGGCGCGGCGTTTTTCGATCTCCCAGGCGATACGGTTTCTGGCCCATTCGCCAATGTAGCCAGCCCCCTTGCTGCGCAGCTCGGCCAGTTTGATCAGCGCCTTGTCGCGGCGGCTGAGGGGCGGGCGCAGGGGCAGGGGCGTGTCCAGCAGGATCAGTGCGGTGGTGTCCTGGCCCTGATCCTTCAGTTGCTGCGCCATCTCGTAGGCGGTGATGCCGCCGCCGGAGAACCCGCCCAGCAGATAGGGGCCGTCGGGCTGGATCTGGCGGATCTCGTCCAGGCAGCTGCGGGCTGCGTCCTCAATCCGGCTGTGCGGGGCGTCAGTGCCGACCAGCCCCTTGGCCTGCAGGCCATAGACCGGACGGTCCTTACCCACCAGCAGGGCCAGCTGGCGCAGGTTCAGCACATTGCCGAACATGCCCGCCACCAGGAAGAACGGCCGCCGCCCGGTGCCGTCGCCCGGATGCAGCTGCACCAGATGGGTGAAGGATGGTTTGTTTTCTACCGCCGCGGCAGGATTACCCGGTTCCGCGGCAACCCCGCCGCCAGTGCGGTCTATGATCCGCTCCGCCAGCGCGGCGATGCTGGGGGCCTCGAACAGCACCGACAGGGGAAACTCCACACCAAAGCCGCGCTTCACCTGGGCAAACAGCCGCACCGCAATCAGGGAATGGCCGCCCAGATCAAAGAAGCTGTCCTCGATCCCCACTTGCGATACCCCAAGGAGGGCGGCAAAGAGGCTGGCCAATTCTTCCTCTACCGGGTTGCGGGGGGCGGCATAATCCGTGTCGAGCTGCGGGCGCTCGAATGTCTGCGCCTCCTCTGCGGCGGTGGCTGTCTGCCGTGCTTGCGCGATCAATGCGGGCAGGTCCAGCGAGGAGACCACCACCTGCGGCAGGCCGGTGGCCAGGGCACGGGCCAGCGCTTCGCCGCCTTCTGCGGCTTTGATGCCGTTGGAGATGTTCAACTGCAGGCGTCGTTCCTCGGGTGACAGGGGGTGCGTGCCGGGGGACGGTTCCAGGCCCAGCTCTGCGGCGGTTGCGTCTGCCTGTCCCGTTGCGGCTGCGGCGTCAAACCCGGCGGCCAGACGCTGCATCCGGAATCCTTCGATCTGGACCAGAACAGTGCCGTCCGGATCGGTCAGCGTGATATCAAAGGCGGCAGAGCTGCCATCCGGCGCATCCGCCAGCCGCACATGGCTGCAAATGCTGGCGGTGAGCGGCGCAAAAATCCGGATCAGCCGGTAGGAGACCGGAACCCAAAGCGCGCTGGCGTCATAACCGGGGATCAGACCCATCGCCCAGCCGGTGGCCAGATCCAGCAGACCGGGATGCAGCAGACAGCCGTCCTGTGCCGCGATGCCCGGGAGTGAGAGAGTGGCGAGGCCTTCACCATTTCCCAGTGCCGCGCGGTTCAGCACATGCCAGCGCGGACCAAAGCGCAGATGCGCCTCCTGCGCGGAGCGCAAGCGCCCGTCGATTGGCGCCTGCTCCTCCGGGCATCGGGTGAAAATCGTCTGGAGGTTGAGTGCGGCGGGGCGTTCTGCCGCCGCCGCGGAGGCCAGCATAGCCTGACAATTTAGAGAGTAACCATTTGTACATGCGGAGTAAACAAACAGTTCATAACCATTTTCATTAGCTTCAAGCTTGGCCAAGACGTTCCGCGGGTTGCTCTCAGCTACAACCAGGGGGCGCATGAAGTAGAGGTCGCGGATTTCGTAGGGTTCTTCGATGCCGGTTTCGGCCAGCGCCTCAGCCGCCATTTCGATATAGCCGGTGCCGGGGATCAGCGCAGTGCCATCAGCAGTGCGGTGCTCGTCCAGCAGCCAATCGGTGGTCTTGAAACGCGGTGTGAAAATGCGATTGCCGGCAGTGTCATATCCGCATTCCTGCAACAGCGGCTGCTGGCAGGGTTCCGGCGTGCCGGCGGCAGTGGCGCCGTTGCGGTTGGCCATGGCGTCGGCGGCCATGCCGGTATCGGACCAGACGCCCCAATCCACTGCCATCACGTGGGTGAGGCCGCCCGCGCGGTGCTTGGCCCAGGCGTTGAGGAATTCATTGGCTGCGATGTAATCAACCTGGCCCGCTGGCCGGGTCACGGCGGAGGAGGAGGAAAACAGCACCATCAGGTCCAGGCTGCCATCGGGGAAGACTGCATCCAGCGCCCGCAACCCGCTGACCTTGGGGGCCAGCACCCGGGCGATCCGGTCCTCGTCCTTGGCCAGCAGCGGGCCGTCATCGATGACACCGGCGCCGTGGATCACGCCGGTGACGGGGCCAAAGGCAGCCTCCGCGTGTTCGCGCGCCGCGCGCAGATCGCCGCTGTTGCAGACGTCGGCGGCCAGCGGCAGCACCTGGCCCTTGCCACCCGTCTCCAGTGCCATGACTGCACGTATGCGCAGAGCGGTGCGGTTGGCCGGGCTATGACTGCTGAGCCAGCGATCCCAGGCATTGCGCGGCGGCAGGCCTTCGCGGGAAATCAGCGAGACCTTGGCGCCGTATTCGCGCATCAGGTAGCCCGCGATGGTCAGGCCGATGCCGCCGTATCCGCCGGTGATCAGATAATGCCCGCCTTGTTTGAAGGGCGGCGTCTCCGGTTCGGGCAGCGGCTGCGGGCGCCAGTTAAGTTCAAACCGCTTTTCCCCGCGCCAGGCGGCGGCGGCGTTTGCGGGTTCGGCCATCAGCTCTTCCAGCAGGCGGGGGGTGATATCCGGGGCCTCAGCCGGTTTCCGGAACCCAAACAGCCCTTGCGGTTTTGGCGGCAGTTCAATGTCGATGGTGGCGCATGTCAGCCCTGGCAGCTCATGCGGGATGACCCCGGCGGGGCCTGCAATCATCGCTTTTTCCGGGTAGGGCAGTGCCTCGATGCGCACCTGTGCTGCGCCGGTGGTGAAGACGTCGATGTGCAGAGGGCCGGGCAGATCGGCATTGCCCAGTTCCTGAGCCAAGGCAGTGAGGGAATGGAACCCCATCTCAAGATTGCGGTCAAAGAAGGACGAACCGGGGCGGAAGCTTTCCCCTTCCGTCACCAGCCAGAAATGCGCGATGCGGTGCGGCAGCAACGCGGCCTCTGCCAGATCGGACAGCAGCATGCCATAAGCCGCGCGGCCCTGTTCCGGCGGCAGTATGTAGGAAGTTGGGGACAGCTGCGCATAAGTGTCCCCGGCGCGGACGCGGATAACGGCATGGGCTGCGGCCTCAAGCCGTTCTGCCGCGCGGGCAGCGTGGCCTGCTTCATCTTCGAAAATCAGCCAAACATGCGGTTCCTGATTCAGCTCTTGCGCCACATCCAGGATGCAATCGGCGAACCTGGGCCGCCAGGCGGGGCGGTAGCCCCACTCCGACAGGTCCTCGTGCCGGGCCGGGGGCGTGTCTTCTTCAACTGCGGGTTTGCCGGGTTCGATGAAATAGCGGCTGCGCTGAAAGGCGTAACCGGGCAGGGGCAGGCGGTTGCGCCGTGCTTCGCCCCAGATCTGTTGCCAATCAGCCTCGACCCCGCAGGCCCAAAGGCGGCCGATGACGCCGAAGAAGTAACTGTCATCCATCACGTCCTGATCGGGGTGGCGCAACGAGCTGAGCACCTGGCCCGGCTGCACGGCGGGCGACATTTGCGCCAGCGCGCTGAGCGCCTTTCCGGGGCCGACTTCCAGAAACACGCGGTTCGGGGTCTTGGCGAGGGTCTCGATGCAGTCGGCGTAGCGCACAGTGTTGCGCAGCTGGCCGACCCAGTAATCTGCATCGGTGGCCTGATCCGCCGTCAGCAGTGCGCCGGTGCGGTTTGAGATCACCGGCAGTTTCGGCGCCGACAGGGTCAGGGAGCGTATGAAGTCGCCGTAGTCCTGCAGGATGCCGTCCAGCATCCGTGAATGGGCGGCAATGTCGATGGCAATGCGCTGATGCTCGACCTCGCGCGCGGTCAGATCCGCCGAAAGCCGGTCCAAAGCGTCTTGCGGGCCGGAAACAGCAGTGAGGGAGGGCGCGTTGACGCTGGCAATGTCCAGATCATCGGCGAGGACGGCCTCAACCTCTGCCAGGGGCAAGGCAATCGACAGCATGCCGCCTGCGGGCACGGTGTCAAACAGCCGCCCGCGCAAGAGGACCAGATCGATGCAGTCCTCGAAACTCATGACGCCGGCCAGGCAGGCGGCGGTGTTTTCCCCCATGGAATGGCCGACAAGTGCAGCGGGTTTCACGTCCCAGCTGATCCAAAGCTGCGCCAGCGCGTATTCCACGATCATGATCAACGGCAGCTGAACGGAGGGCTGCTGCAGGCGCGCGTTGGCTGTGTCCTCTTCGCCCTCTTCCGGCAGCCAGATGGCGCGGATGTCATAATCCAAGCTCTTTTGCAGATGCTCCAGCCCGCGGTCCATCCAGTCGGCAAAGACCGGCTCGGTTTCGTAAAGATCGCGCGCCATGCCTGCGTATTGCGCGCCGCCGCCGGGGAACATGAAGACCACCTCGGGCGCTGTGCCAAGGCGGTCATGGGTGAAGACCTTGCGCGGATCGTTTTCTTCCAGCAGCCGGGCGGCTTCGGCAGGAGTCTCCGCCACCAGAACGCGGCGTTTGGCAAAGCCGCGGCGGCCTTCCTTCAGCGTATAGGCCACGTCGGCCAGATCAGCCGCGGGGTTTGCCTTCAGATACTCCGCCAGGGTCTGGGTATTGGCGTCCAGCGCAGGTTTGGACTGGCCCGAAACGCAAAGGATCTGGAACGGGAAATCGCTTTCTTCGGACGGTGCGCGCTCCGGCGCTTCCTCGAGGATCACATGGGCATTGGTGCCGCCAACGCCCAGCGAGTTGATGCCGGCCCGGCGCGGCCCTTTATGCGGTTGCCACGGCGTGAGGGTGGCATTCACGCGGAATGGCGAGGTTTCGAAATCAATTGCCGGGTTCGGCGCCTCATAGCCCAGCGAGGGCGGAATTTCCTTATGATGCAACGCCAGCGCCGTTTTGGTCAGGCTGGTGACACCCGCCGCGGTATCCAGATGGCCGATATTCGTTTTGACCGAGCCGATGCTGCAATAGCCCCGGTCGTTTGTGGTGGTGCGGAAAGCATCGGTGAGCGCGGAAACCTCGATCGGATCGCCCAGATAGGTGCCGGTGCCGTGGCATTCGACGTAGTCAATGGTGTCTGCCGGAGTGCCGGCGGCCTGCAGCGCGGCCTGCACCGCGGCGGACTGGCCGCCGACGGAGGGCGCCAGATATCCTGCCTTGCCGGCGCCGTCGTTGTTGATGGCAGAGCCTTTGATGACGGCCCAGATGTGGTCGCCGTCGGCAATGGCATCCTCCAGCCGCCTGAGCGCCACGACCCCTGCACCGGAGCCGAAGACCGTGCCTTGCGCCCTATGGTCGAAGGCGTGGCAATGGCCGTCGGGCGACAGGATCTCGTTTTCCTTGTAAAGATAGCCGCGGCCCTGCGGCAGCTCGATGGTGACACCGCCGGCCAGTGCCATGCTGCATTCGCCCTCGCGCAGGGCTTTGCAGGCGTAATGCACGGCGACCAGCGAAGTGGAGCAGGCGGTCTGCACGTTGACCGAGGGCCCATGCAGGTCAAAGACATGGCTGGCGCGGGTCGACAGGAAATCCTTGTCGTTGCCGGTATGGCGCAGCAGGAACATGCCCACATCATCCACAAGGGCCGGGTTCGAGCAGATGTTGAAATAGAAATAGCTGCCCATGCCGCAGCCTGCATAAACACCAATCGGGCCTTGCAGGCTTTCGGGCGGATGGCCCGCGTTTTCCATCGCGCCCCAGGCCACTTCCAGAAACTTGCGGTGCTGGGGGTCGAGGATGGCGGCTTCTTTGGGGCTGAAACCAAAGAACTCGGCGTCGAATTCATCAAACCCCTGCAGCCTGGCAGAGGCAGGCACGTAGTTCGGATCGGCCAGCACGGAGGCGCTTTCGCCAGCCGCCAGCAGAGTGTCCCGGTCCAGGATCTCAATCGATTCAATGCCGTTGCGCAGGTTCTGCCAGAAGACCTCGGCAGAATTTGCGCCGGGGACTGTCACTGACAACCCGACAATTGCTATATCTCCGGCAGCGCCCCCCGCTGCGGGTTTCCCGTCCTGCATCGCCAATACCTGACCCCACTGACCCTTCAAAGACAGCCCGGCGCACTGCGGCCAGCCTGCTTTGCAGCGCTGGCAGCCGCCCGCCGGACGGGTTGATTTATGGTGCCAGGGTTCTCCCCGGCGGCTTGTCCCGGTCTGGCAGCACCAGATCCCCATCTGTGCTGCAACCCGGTTTCAATCGGTTTATTTTCGTCAATCCATAGGGCCAGCCTGTGGACGCATTGTGTTGAATTGAGCCTGAAAAGCGGAAAGATTGCGGCATCACAGAATACTGCGCCGTTTCGGCCCGGCGGTGTCAGGCATCAGCGCCTGCGCCCCGCTGAACAGGGCTGGTTTCCTGCCGAACACGCCCGGGTAGAGCAGCCGCTCGGCGTAGCCCAGCACCGAGCCGGCGCACATCCAGGTGATCGGAATCAGGGTGGCGTTGAGCAGCATATCCACCATGGTTGCCGCAAGGATGAGGGCAATAGGCGCGGCATAGGGCGAGATACTGCCCCGCGGCGCGCGGCGCGCAGCTTGTGCCAGAAGAACCAGCGGCGCTGCCAGCAAGCCCATTTCAGCGGCATAGCCGAGCCAGCCGAAGGTGCCGAAAACGATGATCCAGCGCCCGTCAGGGATCGACAGGATCTGCCCGGTCCCGGCGTGGCGCACCAGGTTGCGGCCCCAGCCGCCCCAGCCGAACCAGGGTTTCTCCGCAGCCCGCGCCAGCAGTTGTGTTTCGTTCTCGAACCTGTAGTTCAGCGAATGCGCCCGCTCGGCGCTGATTGCCTCGGCCTGCGCCACCAGCGCCTCGGTCGGCACCAGCCCGGTGTTGCGCAGCATCGGATAAACTACTGCAATCAGCGCCAGCAGCAGCGCCGCCCGCAGCTGCCATCGCAGGGGCGCCAGCGCCACCACAGGCGTGAAGGCCAGCGCATAGGCAAGCGAGGCGAGGCTCTTGCACAGCACCAGAACGGCAAACAGATAAACTGCCGCCAGGATCAGGCGAAGCCTTTGGCCGGAAGAGGCCGCCCGCGCCAGGGCCGTCGCGGCCAGCAGCGCCGACAGCATAAAAAACGCCAGCCACAGGGCATGCGGCAGGAATACGATGGGGCGGAAGCCGCCCTGGCGGATCATCTGGCTGAAGTCATGCTGGAAGAAGCCGTAGAACCAGACGTTCATCTGCGGGCTGAGCCGGATTTCAATCAGCGACGGGATGGTGTAGGCCAGCCCGCCGATCATCAGTGCCAGCAGCAGCTCGCGCTGTGCTTCGGGGGTGGAGAGGTAACGCCGTGCCAGCAGAAACGGCATCAGCACGATCATCTGGTTGATGATCACGGATCCCAGGTCGCGCCAGCGCAGCCCCGGCAGCTGATTGGTCAGAAAGATGATCGGTTCGGAATTGGCGATGCTGCGGAACAGAACCGGTTCGCCATTGGTCAGCACCGTGGGGATGACGCCGAACACAAACAGCAATGCCAGTACCCGCACCGCCGGATGCCGCGGCAGCAGCGGCACCGGCCGGCGCAGCAGCAGCAGGCACAACAGGAACGCCATCACCGAAGGGATGGCAAACTTGTCCATATCCGGCACCAGCGGCAGGTCGAACTCGGCCAGCGGCGGCAGCAGCAGATAGCCTGCGATGAGGCACCACAGGATTGCCCGCTCCAGCGGCAGGCGCCGGAACAGGATCAGGCTGGCCAGCGGCCAGGCCAGCAGCATCAGATAAGCCAAAGCGTTGGGCAAAGCCCTGGTGCCCCCCCTCAATTCCCCGGATTTGCATCAAAGTTTACCGGTTGCGGACGGCCCTGTCCCGCGGAATTGCAAGAAGAGGTAAACAGCGTGCAGCTTTGCCACGCTCAGGGGGCAGCGGATGCGGGGCCGCTGGCTTGGCCGCCGTGCCGGCGGTATGAGGAGACGGCATTGTCGTTGGAGGCAGCATTGTATTTCGAATTTCATGGCCGCCGGGTTGCGGTGAACATGCCGGCGCGTTCCATGCTTGAAGCCGAGGTCCGGGCCCGGTTCAAGGCCTCGCAGGGGTTTGCGCTGGCCACGGTCAATCTGGACCACCTGGTCAAGATGGCGGAGACTCCGGGCTTCCTGGCTGCTTATCAGGCGCAGGATCTGGTGGTCGCAGACGGGCGCCCGGTTGTCTGGCTGTCGCGGCTTGCCCGCCGCCCGGTGGAGCTGATGCCTGGTTCGGACATGGTGCTGCCCTTGTGCCGCCTGGCGGCAGAGGCCGGGGTTCCGGTGGCCCTCGTGGGCAGTACGGATGCGGCGCTGCAGGACGCCAAGGCCGCTTTGCTGGCACAGGTGCCGGGACTGAACATAGCTTGGACCCAAGCGCCATCCGGCCGGTTTGACCCGGACGGGCCGGAGGCGGATCAAATCCTGCACCGGCTGGAGGGAACCGGCATTGCGTTGTGCTTTCTGGCGCTGGGGGCGCCAAAGCAAGAACGGTTTGCCCAACGCGGCCGCCGGATATCGCCGCGCACGGGGTTCGCCTCCATCGGAGCCGGGCTGGATTTTCTCGGCGGCCATCAGAAACGGGCGCCTGGCTGGATCAGGGCGATTGCAATGGAATGGCTGTGGCGGGCGCTGTCCAGCCCGGCGCGGCTGCTGCCGCGCTATGGCAAATGCCTGATGATCCTGCCTGGTCAGATGCTCAGGGCTTGGCGCATCCGGGCGCGGTGATGCCTGGCAATGCTCACTCTCTTGGCAAGGTTCTGCCGCGTGCTCAGGGAATACTGCGGGCCAGAAGAAGACGGGATGCTTCCTGTCTTGTTTCTTTCTGGTTTGAAACCCTGGGGTGAATTGGCCGTAAGGCCAAGAGGGGCAAAGCCCCTGACGAATGCGGCAAACGCTACTTATACTCGAGAATGCCGCGCGCCCTGCCGCGCCAGCGGCGCCAGTAGAACTCCACAGCGCCGGCAGCTTCGGCGAATTTTCCGATGACGGCAAACAGCGCCCGCGTGTATCCCATGCGATGGGCAAGGCGCAGAAACTGTGCCGGGTAGATCAGTATAGCAACCATCAAGAACGGGTTCATCAGACCGGCCAAGATGATACCCGCCGGCAGCGCCGCCCCCCAGAGCAGAGCGCGGCGGGTTTCGGCGGCCCAATGGCGTTCCGGTCCCGCCCCATGCAAGGCGGCGCCTTCGGCGAATGCATGGCCGGCCCGGCGGCTGCGCCGCCACCACTGGCCAAAGTGCTGCATCTGCGCGTCATGCAGGGTCATCTCCGCATCAATCCGCCAGATCTGCCACCCGTCCCGCCGCAGCCGCAGGCACAGTTCCGGCTCTTCCCCGGCGATCAGGCTTTCGCGGTATCCGCCCGCCGCCCGGACAGCCGCAACCCGCATCAGCGCGTCGCCGCCGCAGGCCTTGGCCTCGCCAAGGGGCGTGTCCCATTCCGTATCGCACAGCCGGTTATAGACCGAGGCATCGGGAAACCGCTCCCGCCGCCGCCCGCACACCACGGCTGCCCTGGGGCGGGCCTGCAGGACGGCCGCCGCGGTGGCGATCCAATCCGGGTTCACCTCGCAATCGCCGTCCACGAACTGCACGCAGCCGGCTCGCTCACCCAAAGCTGCCAGCCCGGCATTGCGTGCCCGTGCCGCAGTGAACGGCCTGGCGAGGTCCAGATCCACCACCTCGGCGCCAAGCGCCCGGGCTGCAGCTGCCGAGCCGTCGCTGGAGCCGCTGTCCACATAGATCAGCGGCTGCGCCTGACCTTGCAAGGAGCGCAGGCAGCGGATCAGGCGCTCGCCCTCGTTGCGGCCGATGACCACTGCAGCGACGGAGGGCGCGGTCATGCGCCGCCGCCCGCCAGAAAGGCGCTATAGTCAGCCGACCGGCGCAGGAAACCCCGCTGCTGGAGGGTTTCTATACCGGGGTTTTCCAGAGCTGCATCCGACCACAGGCTCAGGTCAGGCTGGACCTGCAGCAGACCGGCGCGCAGCCTGTCTTCTCCGTGTTCGGACACGGCTTCGGCCTGGGTTTGCAGATCACGCGCCAGGCTGTCACCGGCAAATTTGTAATGGCGGATCAACCCGTCCGTATCCGCCAGCCGCACACCGGCAGAGAGATGCGGATGCACTGCCGCTTGCACCTCTGGCCCGTTGAACACTAGCGGATGCTTGCTCAGGCAGCAGGTCTCGCCGAAAACCTTGCCGCGCACGCCGCCGTACAGCATCTTTGCGCCGCCTGGCGGCAGGCGGTTCTGGCGCAAGTAATAGGACAGCCCCGTATCCTTAGACCCGTAGTCCGCCGCCCGCACCGCACTGATGTCGGCATAGCGGAAGAACTCTACAGCCTCGGCGTAGTTGAGACTTCGGGCCGCCGCCAGCGGGCCTTTGGGAAACATCTCCAGCATCTGTGCCTGCAAGGCGGTATAGTTTTGCGATGCCAGGTAGCGGGTCAAGCCGGCCAGCCCCGCGGTGCTGCTGCCTTCGAAATCAAACAGCTCATCCATATCGGCAAACAGGCACCAGCGGTCCCGGCCATAGCGGTTGGCGGCATAGGCGCGGAAGGTGTTCTCATAGTCCAGCCAGGGCAGGGGCGAACGCAGCACCGCTGTGTCCGGTTCATGGCGGATGCGGTTCAGCGTGCCATCGGTTGAGCCATTGTCGAAGAATACAAAAGCCGAAACGCCCAGCCGCCGGTAATGCTCAAGGAACACATCAAGGTAAAAGGCGCCGTTGCGCACCAGGGCAATTAGCACCACCTGATCCGCTGCGGCGAAGCGGCGGGCGGGCCCATGCAGGTGGCGCAGCGACGTGCGGAACCTTGCGGCATGTGCCATGCGCCCGCTGCGGGCTGCCAGCCTTTGGCCGAATGATTTCTGCACGATGGGTTCCGTCTTGCGGTTGCCTGGAATTTCCCTGTCAAAGTGCAGACTTCCGCCGATGGCCGCAAGCACTGCGGGTGCGCTCAATTGCAATTGCGGCTGGAATGCTGCAGTCTTGATGGCACGAAAATGATCAGAGAGGACCGCGGCGCATGGCGGCTGAGCTGACCGTTTTGGCTGGCGATGTCGGGGGCAGCCGGACCCGGCTGGCGCTGGCGGCCCCTGGCATCGGGGTCACTGCGCTGCAGAGCTTTGCCAATGACAGTTTCACCAGTTTGGAAGATGTGCTGAAGGCCTATTGCGCGCAGCCGGGGTTTCCGCCCCTGCAGGGGGCTTGTCTGGCCGTGGCAGGCCCGGTCCGGGAGGGGCAGTTTCACCTCAGCAACCGCAATTGGCAGGGCGATGCAGGCAGCATAGCCGCCGCATTGCAACTGCCAGCAAGTGCCAAGGCCACTGTGATTAACGACCTTGCAGCCCTGTGCCATGCCTTGCCTGCGCTGATCCCGGGACAGCTGTCCTGTCTGCACCCGGGGCGGCACGGCGGTGGTCAGGCACTGGTTGCGGGCATCGGCACCGGGTTCAACGTCTCAGCCGCGCTGAACGGCGCGGTGCTGGCGGCCGAATTGGGCCGGGCCAGCCTGCCGCAAGCCGTGTACCGCCGCCTGCAGGAGTTGCTGGACCATGAGCCGGAGAACGCGGCCAGCATAGAAATGCTGTTCTCGGGTGCTGGCTTGGTGCGGTTTCACCAAGCCCTGACCGGCTCGGCAGCCAGCAGTGCCGAGGGGGTCGTCGCCGCCTGTCTGGCAAGCCCGGACTCGCCTGAGGCACGGACGGTTTGCGAATGGGCGCATTTGCTGGGCCTGATGGCGCGCGCGCTGACGGCGGCCTACCTGCCGGCGCAGGGTTTGTTCTTTGCCGGCAGCGTCGCGCGCGGCGTTCTGAACTCCCCCGCGCGGTCCCATTTTCTGGAGAGTTTCACAGCGCCTGGCGGCCAGCTGGGGGCTGTCTGTGCAGGCACACCGTTGTGGTTGATCACGGATGATGCTGCAGGCGTCGGCGGCGCTGCGCGGGTGGCGCTGGCCGCCGCCGGGGCAGATGTGTGAAACAGGCTGCTGGGCCACCCGTCAGTAATCGCGTTTGAAGAACAGGCCGAATCCGGTTTCGCCCTCGCTGTCCACCGTGCCCTGCACCGTCAGGCTGTCCGTCATGTCGAGGTTGATGCTCAGCTCGCTGTCGCCGCGGGTGTTGACGTTGAAATCGGTATAGACGTTCTCGGCCACATAGCCGCCCAGGCCAAGCTGTCCGGCCCCCAGATTGTCGGCGCCGATATCGACGTCATCGGCTCCGGTGGCGTTGCGCAGCTTGTTTTGCGCCTTGCCGCCGCGTCCGCTGAGGGTCAGCGCCGAGCCGGCCAGACGGGCCAGCGCCAACGGTGAGATGTCCTGGATATTGTCGCCGAACAGCAACAGCGCCAGGGCTTCCTCGCTGGGGCGGGGCGGGTCAGAGGTGACCTTGATCTCGGGCGCGTCGACCCGGCCCGAGATTTCCAGCGTTGCGGTGCCCTGATCCGTGGCAGCCGAGGATTTGAACTCCAGATAGGGTTTCAGGTCGCCCAAGAGGGTGATCCGGCCTTCATCCAGATCCAGCCGCCGGCCGAGGATGTCAAAAGTGCCGCGGATCAGGCTGATCTGGCCGGAGGGCGACAGCCGCGCGGTGGTGCCGCGCAGGCGGATCTCGCCGCCCAGTTCCGAGCGCAACCCGCGGCCGCGGGCGAATATCCGGGAGGGCGCGCTGATCAGAATGTCCAGCTCGGTTCTGCCGGATCCGCCGCCGCCGCTGCTGCTGCCGGTCAATCCGGCGCGGGCCAGGGTCCGGCGCACATCGCGCGGCGCGCCCGTATGGCGGATTGGCGGGATCGGCGCAGCGGAGACCGAACCGCCGGCGGTATTGAGGTTGATATTGGTCTCTCCCACATCGATCCGCCCCTCGATCCGGTTGCTGCCCGCCATCGCGCCTGACATTGCCAGACTTCCGTTCAGCAGGGTTTCGTAAGACAAATGATCAGTCACCACCACATCGCCGATGGCGATCTGCAAATTGCCGTTGAACGGCGGCAGCAGCCCCACTGGGCCGCTGATCCGCACCGTGCCGCCGTCGCGCGGGCGGGCCGAGACCTGCAGCTGCGCGCTGGCACGGGCGATGGAAACGGTGGCGTTGATATCATCCACCCGCTGCGCTGCCGCCGGAATGGCCAGCGAGGCGCCGGGCACCGAGATGGTGCCGCTCACACCGTCCAAAGCCGGTGCCCCCTTTAGCGCGAGGTCAAAGTTTGCTGGCCCCTGCAACAGGTTGGGAGAGATGAACGGGTTAAGCCCCTCCAGCCGAAGCGTGCCCTTGGCGGTCACATCGGCGGTGCCTTTGGCCTCGCTCCAGCTGCCGGCAACGCGGCTGTCGATGCCAGCGGGGCCGCTGGCGGTGCTGTCGATGGTCCAGGTGCCGTCCCGCCGGGCCGCAGTGCCCTTGGCGGCGAGGCGGCCGGGCAGGTCGGGGACCAGCCGCTGCAACTGGCCGATCGCGGCATCAAAACGCAGATCGGTGCTGCCGTTGCTTTCGGTAAAGCGGCCCTCGATATCTGCAGCGATTGCGGCAGGACCTGCAGCCTGACCCGCAATCTGCCATTCCCCGTTGCGGCGCGCGGCGGTGCCTTGGGCGGTCAGCTTGCCTGCCAGCTGCGGCACAAAGCGCTCCAGCTCGTTCAGGGCGGCGGCAAAGGTGAAATCGGCATCGCCCTCCAGCGTCACCGATCCGTCCAGTTTGGCGCTTGAGGTGTGCGGTCCTTTCAGCTCTGCCACGCCGCTGAGGATATCGCCATTGCGGGTGAGGGTGGTGGCCAGCTCCAGCGCGCCTGGAGCCTGCGGCAGCAGCACTTCCAGCCGGTTCAGCTTGGCGCCGATCTCCATCCGACCGGCATCGCTGTTGAGCGTGCCTGCGGCGCGGGCCTGCAAAGCACTGCCCGCCAGTTCGAAATGGTCGATGGCGATGCCGGTCTCATCCCGCGCCGCCTTCAGTGCCAGCGTGGTGGTGCCGGCCAGCAGCTCATCCGCCTGGGCAATGCCTGCCGACAGATCCTGCGCCCGCATCGACAGGTCGGTGTCGAAGGCTCCGGACAGGGGCGTAAAGGAGCCTTTGACCGCAGCCTGCACTGCGCCGCCCAGCGGACGCCCGGCCAGATCCGAGAACCGGGCCAGGTCCGCCAGGCCCGCGGTCAGGTCGGCGCTGATTTTCAGGCCGTCTTCCAGGCCGTCGAAACCCACATCGCCGACGGCTTGGTAATCGCTGCCGCGCAGTTCCATATCCGTGATCTGCAACGCGCCGGGGCCTTCGGTGCTGAGCGTGCCCTCAAAGCGGATTTCATTGCCGGTGGCCTTGGCCAGCGCGGGATCGCGCGGCTGCAAACCGCTGAGGCCGGCGGACAGCCGTCCCTTCAGTGCAAAGGTGTTGCTTTGGTCCAGCGTGCCCCGGCCGGAAATCTCGGCCCGGCCCACCAGGGCACCGGGGTGGCTCAGCTGGTCCAGCACCCCGTCCAGGGTCCAATTGCCCCCGGCGGTCTTTTTCAATTGCAGGTCTGCCGCCGCCAGGGTCGTCAACCCGCCGCCAAAGGGCAGGGTGACAGCAGCCTGGCCGGCAGGTGCGGTGATGGCCGTTTTCAGGTTGGCGGTTGCCAGATTGCCGCCCGCATCCAGCGCTGCGGCTCCGGTGATTTGCAGGGCATTGGTGCGCAAGGCCAGCGTGTCGAGTGCCACCGCGCCGCTGCCTGCGCGCGTGCCCTTGACGTTGAGCCGCAAACCGGGGCCAAAGAACGGCCGGTGCACCGGCGGCAGCAGCACGTCGATGTTGCCGCCCAGGCCGGCAGAGAAGCCGATGTCGCGCGGGGCGCCGGGAGCGGCGCCGGCAGGCAGAGGCACAGCTGCCAGCACCACCTGGCCTGCCAGCCGTTCCGCGCCATTGGTGCTGAACCGGATATCAGCGGTAAAATCGCTGACCGGCCCGCTGCCTTTGGCGGTCAATTGCAACTCGGGGCTTCCCGGCAGATTCAGGCTGCGCGAAATCAGACCGCCGGGGGCCTCATCCACCGCCAGATCCAGAGTGATCTGCCGGGTCTCATTGGCATAGCCCGCCTCCAGCCGGATATGATCGCCGGGTTTGTCCAGCCGGTTCGCGGCCAGCTTGGTATCCAGCGTACCGTCCGCCAGCATCAGCGAGCCTTCGACCGACAGGCTGGCCGCCGAACCGGCCAGTTCCTCTCCCAGCTCGATCCGGGCTGCCTTGATCTCGCCCAGTTCAATCGCCACCGGCAGTTCCGGCAGGGCAAAGGGCGTGGCCTCTGGCTCTGGCAATTCAGGATCCGGCGGCAGCGGCTTGGGCGCGCGCTCCACTGTGATGCGCTCTGCCGACAGTTCATTGACCGAGAACCGTCCGCGCAGCAGCGCCAGCCGGTTCCAGTCCAGTTCGGCGCCTTCAACGGTCAGCCAGATACCGTCCTCATCCGCCACGGTGATCCGTTTGATCTTGGCCTGCGAGGAGAACGCGCCCTCAAGGCCCGTCACGCTGATATAGCGGCTGTCGCCGGACAGCGTGTCCTCCAGGAAATCGACCAGCAGCCCGCCGGCGTCTTCGGTCGTGGTGTCCTGCGCCGCTGCCGGCGCAATCGTCATCCCAAGGGCAAGGGCAAGGGCAAGAAACTGTCTCAAAACGCCTGTCCTATCCCGATATAGAATTGCAGCCCGTCTTCGGACCCGCCGTCCACCGGATAGGCGAGGTCAAGCCGGATCGGGCCGATGCCTGCCACATCATAGCGCAAGCCAAAGCCCGCGCCGGCGTGGCGCGCGGATGAGCCGGAAACGAAACTGTCAGCATCGACAAAGCCAAGGTCGTAAAATCCGACCAGGGAGATCTTGTCGGTGACCTTGCCCCGGACTTCGCCCGACAGCGCCAGAAAGCCGCGCCCGCCGGCGGTGCCGCCATTGGCCGGCACGCCCAGCGATTGGAATTCATGCCCGCGCACCGATCCCGCGCCGCCGGAAAAGAACAGCAGGGTGGGAGCGGTCCCGCTCAGGGATGGTCCGATCACCGACCCCATCTGCAGCCGCCCGGCCAGCACGATCCGGTCATCCGCGCCCAGCCCGTAATAGGCACGCCCGTCTGCCTTGAGCTGCAGGCCGGTGTCGCTGCCGTCAATGCCGATGAAAGGGGTTGCGCCGCCCTGCAGGAAATAGCCGCTTGCCGGATTCACCCGGCTGTCGCGGCCGTCGTATTCCGCACGGATCCGGCCTGCCAGGTATTTGAAGCGCCGCTTGCCGAACACGTCCTCAGCCAGGATGGAGGTCACGCCCAAAGCGGCCTCGGCATAGAAGTGGTCCGAAAACGTCCGTCGCACGCCGACGGCCCCCAGCACCTGGGTGGCGCTGTAGTGTTCCTCGTCCAGCCGTTCGGCCTCGGCCAGATAGAAGATGCTGTCATCCGGACCCAGTGCCGCAGGCCGGTCCAGACGAATGGCAATACGGCCGTCGATGTCATTGCTGCTGCCGATGCCGCTGAGCCGTGCCTCGATCCGCAGCTTTTCTGCGGCACCGAACAGGTTCCGGTGCATCCAGCTGGCCGACAGTTCCACCCCGTCGGAGGAGCTGATCTCGGCCCCGAAGGTCAGGCGCCGCGGCGGCAGATCCTCGACCCGGGCGATGAAATCCAGGGTGCCATCCGCATTCGGTTGCTCTGCCTCGCGCAGGACCACGGTGGAAAACGTGCCGGTGCGGCGCAACCGGGTTGAGGATTTGGAGACCAGATCGGGGTGGAACGCTTCGCCTTCCGGGAACCCGGCGATCCGGCGGATGGCATCCTCGCGGACGTTGGTTTCGCCGGTGATCCGCAATTGCCCGAACCGAAGCTGCGGCCCCGGCGCCAGCCGCAATTGCGCATCAAGCCGGGCTTGCACGTGGTTGGCGGTGATCTTCTGATCTGCCACCGTTGCCTTGGCGTGGCCGCTGCGCCGCCAGGCCCGCACACCGGCAATAGCCGCGTCACGGATCACTCCGGTGCTGGCGGGCTGTCCAGGGGCAAAGCCTGCGGGGATCTCCACGTCACTGGTTCGGGGCAGCGGCGCCAGATCTGCCGTGCCAAAGCTGAACCGCGGGCCGGGCTGAACGGTGATTTCCACCTTGCTGACGTTCTTTGGCGGATTCAGCGGCTGGATCCGTGCCGCCTCGCGCCCGTCCAGACGGATATTCACCACTGGCGAAAAATGACCCGCATCATACAGCACCTGCACCAGTGTGCGGTAATCCGACAGGGCCGCTGCCAACAGCTCCTGCACATTGGTTTCACCACTGGCGGCCACCGAAGAGGAGGCGCCGCGCAGCCGCCTGGCCAGGGCCTCGTCCGCACCGGGCGCCTGCAGCGTCGCCTCGGCGCCAAAGGCGGCAGGCGGCAGAAAGGTCAGCAAGTTGAAAGCAATGGTGCTCGCCAATAGTCGCGGGCGGAAAGGAAAATTCATGTCTGCTCCCGGCGGCGGGCGGAAAATCTGCCTCTAAGCCCGGCAGGGCCGCAGGCGGCTGGGTCAAAGCCTAACACGGGAAAATTGCAAGATGAAACCGGCAAAGCAGCAGCTTTCCGCCGGGGTTCGGCCTCCACCGGCCGGCGGCGGATTGCCGCGCATGGCGGTAGCTGGCAGGCGGCGACACTGGAGGGGGAGTGCAAAGCCGCGGGCACAATCCTGCCGGTTTGGCGTGTGCACAGTAAAATTGGCTGCAAAGGTGATTGGAAACCGGTAAGGAAACTGTACTATTCAGTTCAGCTCCGGCAGTTGAATCTGCCGGAGCTGGCACTGGTTAACAAAGCTACTTCGAGTAAACGTCAGGCGCAGCCACCACTCACATGCAGCCTCGCCTGACGGGAATGATACCACGCGGAATGGAACTGTCCATATAATTGTCGGATTGATAATTTTCGCGTGGTGTCATCTTATACTGGCAGATTAAATGGTGCTGGAGCAGCAGTTTGGGTTTCCCGGAGGTGCAACTGTGGATCGATTAAAGTCAATTTTTGAACTTCGGGATATGCTCCATATTATGGAACGCGACATCGGTCTGGACCGGTTGAGCAGAGCCGAGAGGGATGTGCTGCTGGCCGCGCATGCGCTGACCAGCGTGCCCGGCGCCCCGGTTCAGTCCGAGCAGATCCGCAGCCACCGGCTGGTGAAGGAAATTGCCCAGGCGACTTTTCACCGGACTCTGAAGTCGCTGCTGGCCTTGGGATTGCTGGAACGGGCGGGCGGCAGCAAGGCCAAGCATTACGTGGTTTGCTTTGAACCCGCCGCAAGGTGACAGCAGCCTGCCAGCCGTCCAACATCCGATTGCAGCTTCCCTGCGTGCTGTCTAAACGGGCGGCATGATACGAGTATTTCAGTTCCTGCCCGGAATTCAGAGTTTTGCGGTGATCACCGCGGCCTATGTCATTTGCCATGGCCTGACGGCCTGGGTCGTCACGCCGGTGCAGAAGCTGTTTCTGCCGGAGATCACCGTCTTTGCCAGCCTGATCTACCTGCCGCACGGGGTGCGGGTGCTGAGCATCTGGCTGTTCGGCTGGAGGGCGGTTCTGCCTCTCGCTGCTGGCGCGTTTCTGTCTGAGCTGATGTTCACGTCATCCAATGTTCAGCAACTGATGGAGCCGGTGCTGCTGGAATCCATCGCGGTTGGCGCCTTTTCCGCATATGCGGCCTTTGAAATCGCATGGCTGTTCGGCTGGAACCTTTATGCCGGCCAGGCACGCCGGATCGCCTGGACCGGGCTGCTGGCGCTGGGGGCGCTGGCCTCCGTCATCAATTCTCTGGGGCAATCGGTGGTGTTCTCCGGTCTGATCTTTCCCCGTGATCAACTGCCGGTCATGGCCGTTTATGCGGCTGGCGATTTGATCGGCCTGGCGGTCTGCATGGTTACGCTGATGCTGATTTTCCGCTGGATCCGGCTGACCGGAACGGGGCGGAAACCGCAGGAATAGCAAAGCCCGCCAGCGGCGGGCTTGCAAACCGAACTGCGGACGAGCACGGTTTTTATCCCGCCATCAGCCGCGCCACATCCAGCATCCGGGCCGAAAAGCCCCATTCGTTGTCGTACCAGCCGAACACCCGCGCCTGATGCTCGCCGGCCATGCGGGTTTCCGGTCCGGCAATCACCAGCGATTCAGGCCGTGCCCGCAGGTCCGAGGAGACCAGCGGCATATCGGTCCAGCCCAGCACCTTGGAAGCTGCCACGCCTTCGCGCAGGGCGGCAGTAAACGCACTTTCGCTCATCGGGGTTTTCAGCTGCGCCACCAGGTCCACGGCGGAAACGCTGGCCGTCGGCACCCGCACCGCTGCGCCGCTGACCCGGCCTTTCAGATGCGGCAGCACCTCGTCGATCAGATGCATCGCCGAGGTCGTGGTCGGCACCATCGACTGCGCGCCGCCGCGCGACCGCGCAAAATCGCCGCGCGGGGCGTCCACCATCGGCTGCGAGTTGGTGTAGCAATGGATCGTGGTCATATGCGCGGTATCAATGCCGGCGATCCGGTCCAGAAGCTTGACCAGCGGAGTGAGGCCGTTGGTGGTGCAGGAGGCGTTGGAGACGATCCGCGCATCGCCCAGGCTCTCCTCGTTGGCCCCCAGAACCACAGTCAGCTCTGCCGCCGGGGAGGGGCCGGAGATCAGCACCTTGGACGCACCTGCCTTGATGCCGCGTTCAGCCACATCAGATGTCCGCGCGATGCCGGTGCATTCCAGCACGAGGTCAACGCCGGACAGGTTCACCGATGTCAGATCCGGCTCATGGCTGACGGGGATCGAGCGCCCCATTACCTGCAGCGCCCCGCCGCCATGCTCCACCGGATGGGCAAAGGGGCCGAATGTGCTGTCGTACTGGAACAGATAGGCGCACATGTCCAAGGGTGCGATATCGTTGATCCGCACCACGTCGATGCCGTCTCCGCGCGGGGTCGTCAGAATCTGGCGCAGGATGGCGCGGCCAATGCGGCCGAATCCGTTGATAGCAAGTTTCATGCGCAATCTATGGCAGGCGCGCCGGGGCCGCTCAATCCATGGCCTCCCGGAAAATGATCACATTTCCCAAGGGGATGTTTCAGAAAAACCCTGCAAAACCGCAGAGCCGTCAGGCGCGTTCTTATTTGCGGCAGATCACTTGGGCGTAATAGGTGCTGTTGATGCTGCGCACCATCGTGTCCATGTTGACGCTGCAGCCGGTGGCCGCGCGCAAGGCCCGCACCGCCTGGCGCGCGGTCAGCACCGCGGGCGGGCGGAACGGCAAATGCTCCAGGTTCATCCGCGTGGCGCTGTAGCGGCCCGGAACGTCCGCGACCGGAAAAACCGCCCAGTCGCGGCCCAGAACGGTGACCATGGTGCCTTCGGCGTCTTTGGCCGATGCGGCCGGGGCAAGCGCGGCACACAGGGCGGCTGCCAATGCAGTTTGTTTGATCATCAAATGCTCCTGCGGAAATATCTTGCTTCAGCCTAGCAAGGGGGTGGCGCAATGCAAGGCAGGCTTTTTAAATAGAGCGGTTACAGGTGTTCCACAGCCTCCGCCTGGCGCAGCTCTGCCGCGCACAGCTGCAACCCGCGCAGAAGGCGCTGGGCATCCGCTTCCGGCTGCAGTCCGCGCGGCGCTGAACAGCCGGCGACAATCGGCGTCTGGCCGGGCCGCGAGACAGGCACGGCATAACCGGTGATCCCGGCCTCGAATTCGCCGCTGGTGAGGCAATAGCCCTGTGTGCGGGCCTCGGCCACGCAGTCCAGAATGCTGCCAGGATCGGTGAGCGAGGCTTCGGTATGGCGCGGGATTTCTGTTCCGGTCAGCACCGCTGCCGCCGCGTCCTCCGGCAGCCCGGCCAGCAGCATCCGCCCCAGGCTGGTATGGGCCAGCGGAATATGGGAACCCGCGGTGAAGCCATAGGTGATATGGCCGTGCTCGACGGTGGATTGCGCCAGCAGCAGCACCCGGCCCTGATCCAGCATTGCCAGCGTCACCTCGATTTCCATCTGCCGCGCGTGGCGATTCAGAACCGGTTGCACCCGGCGGCCGAACTGGTTGGCTTGCAAAAACCCGCCCGCCAGCGCCAGCACCCGCGGCGTCAAGGACAGCATCCGCCCGTCCTGGCGCAGATACCCCGCCTGCACCAGCGTCAGCGCGCCGCGCCGGGCGGTGGCCCGGTCCTGGCCGGTGCGCCGGGCGATCTCGGCCAGGGTCATGCTGGGGGAAGCCGCGTCAAACACCGCCAGAACTGCCAGCCCCTTGGCAAAGCTCGACGAAATATTCCTGTCCTGTTCAACTGCCGTCATCTGAAACCGCTGTCCTGATCTTGTCTGGCTCCGCTTGGGGCCGTGGTTTTGTGCGAATATTCGATACAATGTTCGCTTTGCGAATGCTGTCAAGGCGCAAATCCCCCGCAATATCCGGATTGCGCACCGGGGTGCGTCAAAATCCGCCGTGGACTGGACGCCGGGATAATTCCGGTGCAATTTCAATCAGCTCGCTAGCCAAGAGGCCGCCCATGGCACAAGACTTCACATCCGGCAGACTGGCCCGCCTGGGGCTGCTCGGCGCCGAAGAATGCCGCAAGGCAGCCGAGATCACCTCCCGCGCGCAGTTCGACGGGATAGAAACCGTGCGGGTGCTCTTCCCTGACCAGCACGGGATCCTGCGCGGCAAGACAATGATGGCCGAGGCCTTCGCCAGTGTCTTTGACCGCGGTCTCAACATGCCGGCGACACTGTTGCTGAAGGACACGTCCCACCGCACCGCCGTATCAGTCTGGGAAGACGGCACCGGCCTGTCTGGCCCGATGCAGGGCGCCGGCGACGTGCTGCTGGTGCCGCGCCCCGAAACCTTCCGCGCGCTGCCCTGGTCCGGCCATTCCGCCTGGATTTTCTGCACGCCGGTCTATCCGGATGGCAGCCCGGTCCCCTTTGCCTCTGACGGCGTGCTGCAGCGGGCAGCGGGCGCGCTGGAAGAGCAGGGGATGGCGGCCATCTTTGGCTTAGAGGTGGAATTCCACATTTTCGAGCTGGCGGACAAGGCATCGGCCCATGATCAGGCCACCCGCCCCGGTGCGCCGGTTCAAACCCGCAACCTGACGCAAGGGTATCAGTACCTGAGCGAAACCCGCTATGGAGAAGTTGAGGGGGTGCTGGACCTGTTGCGCCGCAACGCCCAGAAACTGGGGCTGCCGGTGCGGTCCGTGGAAATTGAAATGGGTCCCAGCCAGGTTGAATTCACCTTTGCCCCGGATGGCGCCATGGCCCAAGCGGACGCGATGGTGATGTTCCGCACCATGGTCAAGGAGGTTTGCGCCCGCAACGGGTTGCACGCCAGCTTCATGGCCAAACCGCGGCTGGCGGGTGCCATGGCAAACGGCTGGCACGTGCATCAGTCGCTGCTGGATCTGGCGACGGGCCGCAATCTGTTCATGCCGGAAACCGCCGGACTGCTGTCTCCGCCTGCCAGCGCCTGGATGGCGGGGCTGCTGAAATACGCCCCTGAGACCTCGTTGATGATCGCGCCGACGGTGAACAGCTACAAACGCTATCTGCCCTATCAACTGGCCCCCAGCCGCATCGGCTGGGGCGAGGACAACCGCGGCGCCATGCTGCGGGCGCTGATGCAGCCGGGTGATACCGCCAGCCGGATTGAGAACCGCGCGCCGGACAGCACTGCCAATCCTTATTACGCGCTGGCCGCCCAGATCATCGCAGGCATGGCCGGGATCAATGAAGGGCTGGAGGCGCCCAAGCCCACATTGTCGCCCTACAGTGAAAACGCGGACCGCTTGCCGCGTTCGCTGGGCCAGGCGCTGGAGGGGTTCGGCGGCTCCCGGATGTGCCGTGCAGCGCTGGGGGAAGAGACCGTCAGCTACCTTCTGCAGCTCAAGCAGTTCGAATGGGAACGTTACCTGGACACCGTCAGCGAATGGGAGCAGGCGGAATATTTTAACCTGTTCTGACCGCACAGGGCATCAGGGACTTGCGCCCAAAAAAACGCAGGAAACCCATGATTTGCCATCTTGATCGGAGACCGGCACCGTTGATAGCGTATACCCGCGTATGCAAGGCCCGGCAGGACCGGCTTTCTTCTTTCCGCGGTATCCGTTACGGCGGCAAAACCCGCACTGAATACCGACCCGCACTGAAAACCCAAGCCTCTTCCAAGGGAACAAACGATGATGAAATACACCGAAGAACACGAGTGGCTGCTGCCCGAAGACGATCTGATCACCGTTGGCATTACCGCCCATGCCGCCGAACAACTGGGCGAAGTGGTCTTTGTGGAGCTGCCGGAAGTCGGCACCGAGGTTTCCAAGGATGAAGAAATCGTGGTGATTGAATCGGTCAAGGCCGCCTCGGACATCCTGTCGCCGCTGGACGGAGAAGTGGTCGAGGTGAACGAAGCGCTGACGGATGATCCCGGCAAGGTGAACGAAGACCCCGAAGGCGGCGCCTGGTTCTTCAAGCTGAAGCCCTCGGACCTGTCACCGATGGACGACTACATGGACGAGGCGGGCTACAAAGCCTTCATCTCCTGATCCGCGAGCGGCCCGATCGGGGCTGCCGTTGAATGCCGCCTTGTTCCCTGCCGGGAACAAGGCGGTGCCTCCGGCGGGAGGTATTTGAAACCAGAAAGAAGCCGGGGTGTGCTGCCCCGGTCCGGCTTAGTACCCGCGCTGCCGGTCCACTTGGTGCAGCAGCTCTTTGCCGGCTTCCAGCCGCCGGTAGTTCTCCACCACGTCCCGAAGCGCATCGCCCAGATGCCAGCCCGAGACATGCGGGGTGACCGTCACCTGCGGATGCGTCCACAACGCGCTGTCTGCGGGCAGGGGTTCCTGGCTGACCACATCCAGCACCGCATGGCCCGGCGTGCCCTTGTCCAGCGCGGCCAGCAGTGCGGGTTCATCGACCAGATCGCCGCGGCCGGCATTGATCAGCGTCGCGCCCGGTTTCATCGCTGCCAGCATCTCTGCATCCATCAGTCCGCGGGTCGCCGGGGTGGAGGGCAGGATCGAACAGACATAGTCACATTCCGCCAGCATCGCAGGCAGCGCCGCATCGCCATGGCGGCAGTCCACGCCTTCGATCTCCTTGGCTGAGCG
The DNA here is from genome assembly GCF_001593695.1 of Leisingera sp. F5. Lineage (NCBI taxonomy): Bacteria > Pseudomonadati > Pseudomonadota > Alphaproteobacteria > Rhodobacterales > Roseobacteraceae > Leisingera > Leisingera sp. F5. Next base: position 121,981 of record NZ_LUKH01000003.1, read on the forward strand.
GCTCCAGCCCAGCACCCGGAACCGCATGTTCCGCATCAGCCGCGCGGTCATGCCGCCGATATGGCCAAGCCCCAGCACGCCTACAGTGGTCTCCGCCGGGCGCCCCGGCGCCAGCGGCTGCCAGGCGCTGCGGTACTGGGAAGCCGCATGCGCAGCCATGTTGCGCTGGCCGCGCAGCACATAGGCAAGGCAGTAGTCTGCAATCTCATACGCCGGCTCCTGCGGCTTCAGGCGGGCCACCCGCACATGCGGTGCCACGCTGGGGTGCGCCACGATGCTGTCCACCCCGGCGCCAAGCTTTTGCACCAATTGCAGGTTCGGCAGCTGCGCGGCCAGATCGCCCTTCAGCGCCGAAACTGCCAGCACGGTGATATCTTCCAGGTTGCCGGGGTCAGAGATGGGCCGGATATCGGCGCCGGGGTCAACGGCCCGCAGCTCCTCCGCTAGCTGTTCCTCGGTGTACCAGCCATCGTGGCCGATGCTGATCAGCAATGCCATGCGTGTTCTCCCTGTCCGCGTCCCTTTTGCCGGACTAAGCCACGGTTCAGGACCAAGGGAAAGCGGTATTTGCGCAGGAATTCTGCCCGCGCTGCTGCGCTTCAGTCCAGACGCCGCACCAGGATCTGGTTGCCGTCTCCGCGTTTGGTCTCAAACAACTTCAGCGAGGCGATCAGGTCGCTCAGCTTGCGCTTGCCATAGCTGCGGGTGTCGAAGTCCGGTGCGGCTGCGGTGATATACTGGCCGATCTGGCCCAGTGTGAACCATTCGTCATCCTGGTCGATCGCATCCATCGCGCGGACCACCAGTTTGGTCGGATCCGCCAGCTCTGCCGGTGCGTTTCCGTTGCCGGCGCCATCCTCTTTCTTGGGTTTCGGTTTGGGTTTACCCGGCTCCTCCAGCAGGTTTTCCACATAGATGAACCGCTTGCAGGCCTGCACGAATGCCGCCGGTGTTTTGCGCATGCCCATGCCGAACACATCCACCCCCTGTTCGCGGATACGGCTGGCCAGCCGGGTGAAATCGCTGTCCGATGAAATCAGCACAAAGCCGTCAAAGCGCCCGGAATGCAGGATATCCATCGCGTCGATTACCAGCGCGATGTCCGAGGCATTCTTGCCAGTGGTATTGGCGAACTGCTGATGCGGCACAATCGCCAGCGCCGCCAGTTTTTCCTTGTTCCACCCCTGCGGGCTGCCGCCGGCAAAATCGCCATAGATGCGGCGGATGCTGGCCTCTCCGAAGGAAGCGATCTCCTCGAACATTGCTTCGGCGTACTTGGCCGAGATATTGTCGGCGTCGATCAGGACGGCCAGAAGGGGAGGTTTGGTCGGGTTTGCCATAGGGGGTCTGCCTGTGTGTTCTACGGGCAGGCCGCCAGCGTCTGCGCTGCCGAAAGGCCCTGATGGGATGAGTGCGCCGATTATGCGGTGTGCCCGCGGTTATGCAAGCGGGCTGCGGCTGACGGTGCTGGTGGCGGTTCAGGCAAAAGGGTCTTCCGGGTAGCCCACCCGTTCCAGGTAGAGGCCGTGTCCCGGACATACCGGCCCGCAAGCGGCGCGGTCGCAGGCCTCCAGCGCGGCCTTCACCTCCGCAGGCTCCCAGGCCCCGGCGCCAACCCGTTCGAGCGTGCCGACAAAGCTGCGGACCTGATTGTGCAGGAAGCTGCGGGCACGGACGTGGAAATGGATCTCCGGCCCCGAGAACCCCTGCACGCGTTCCACCGTCAGCTCATCCAGCGTCTTGACCGGGCTCGCCGCCTGGCAGATCGAGGAGCGGAAGGTGGTGAAATCATGGTTGCCGATCAGATAGCCGGCGGCCTCTTGCATGGCGTTGGCATCCAGGTCATGGCTCAGCTGCCAGACCTGGCCCGCCTCATGGGTTGCAGGCGCACGGCGGATCAGGATGCGGAACAGATACTGCCGCTCCACGGCTGAGAACCGGGCGTGCCAGCCGCCGCCCACCCGCGCGCAGTCCACAATCGCCACCGGATCGGGTTTCAGGTGATAATTCAGCGCCTCCGAAAGCCGGAACGGATCCCAGTCCTTGGCCATGTCGCAGTGGGCCACCTGGCCCAGCGCATGCACGCCGGTGTCCGTGCGCCCGGCGGCAGCAATCGTATGCTCTCCCGGCTCCAGCCGCGCCAGCGCAGCTTCGATCGCGCCCTGCACCGAGGGTTGATCCTTCTGCCTTTGCCAGCCGGCAAAAGGCTTCCCGTGATATTCGACTTTCAAAGCAAAACGCGGCATGGGCGGGCACCTAGCAACAGAGCCGGGGCGGGGCAAGCCCCGCGTGCGCTCTGGTATCCCGGCAACATGCTGCCTATCTTGTCAGCAGCAAGAACAGAGCAGGATCAGGGCCTTGGTGATAACCTCCCTCGCAGACGGGGTGATGAGCAGTGTGGAGCGTGCTGCCAGCAGTGTCTCCGCAGTGCTGTTCGACCGGCCCTTGCGGCTGGGCGTCACCGGGCTGGCGCGCTCCGGCAAGACTGTGTTCATCACTTCGCTGGTCGCCAACCTGATGGACCGGGGCCGGATGCTGCAACTGGGTGCGGCGCGTGAGGGACGGATCGAGGCCGCATTTCTGCAGCCCCAGCCTGACGACACCGTGCCGCGGTTCGACTATGAAAACCACCTCGCGGCGCTGACCGGGCCGTCACCCCATTGGCCGGACAGCACCAGGGCGGTGTCCGAGCTTCGTCTCAGTCTGAAGGTGCGGCCCGCCGGCCTGCTTTCTGGCCTGCAGGGGCCGCGCACGCTGCATTTGGATATTGTCGACTACCCCGGCGAGTGGCTGCTGGATCTGGCGCTGCTGGACAAATCCTATGGCGAATGGTCCGCTGATGTGCTGTCCCGCATTGCCTGCCGCCCGCAGGCGCAAGGGTTTCTGGCGGAACAATCCAAGGCTGACCCCGCTAGCACACATGATGAGCCGCAGGCGCAAATGCTTGCTGCCGCCTTTACGGACTACCTGACTGCCGCCCGTGCCGCAGGGTTCTATGACTGCACCCCGGGCCGTTTCCTGCTGCCCGGTGACCTGGAGGGCTCGCCGGTGCTGACGTTTGCGCCGCTGCCGCCTGCGGCCAGCCCGCCGCGCGGCAGCTTGTGGCGCGAGATGGAGCGCCGCTTTGACGCCTATAAATCCAAGGTCGTCAAACCCTTCTTCCGCGATCACTTTGCCCGCATCGACCGCCAGGTGGTGCTGGTGGATGCGCTGTCGGCAATCCATTCCGGCCCCCAGGCGGTGGAGGATCTGCGCCACGCGATGACGGATATCCTCAGCGCCTTCAAGCCGGGCCGCAATCACTTTCTGACCCGGATCCTGGGCGGCAAGCGGGTGGAGAAGATCCTTTTTGCCGCCACCAAGGCCGACCACTTGCACCACGCCCAGCACCCGCAAATGACCGCCATCATCGAGGCGCTGACCCGCGAAGCGCAGGACCGCGCCCGCTTTGCCGGGGCGGAAACCGCGGCGCTGGCGATGGCTTCGCTGCGCACCACAACCGAGGAAATGCGCCCCCATAACGGAACTGATCTGCCCTGCGTGCGCGGCACCCTGCTGCAGAGCGGCAAGCAGGCGGCGTTCTACCCCGGAGCCTTGCCCGGCGATCCCGCACAGCTGCTCACCCCCGCGCGGCAAGGGGCGGAGAAGTGGCTGGAGGGCGATTATCAGGCGATGGCCTTTGCACCTGCGCCGCTTACCCTGAAACATGGCAGCGGCCCGCCGCATATCCGGCTGGACCGCGCCGCTGAATTCCTGATCGGAGATGCCCTGTGACCCTCTCCCTGCGCCCTGCCACGCCGTTGGATGCCGGTGCGGTTGGCAGTATTCTCCATCGTTTTCAGCAGGATACCGGGTGGATGCCCAAGCTTTACACCTCGGCGGAGGTGATCGCCTTCTGCGGCGTCATGATCGACCGCGGCTGGGTCACGGTGGCCGTGCGGGAGGGCCGCGTGCAGGGCTTTCTGGCCCGTGACGGCGCGGAGGTCTGCGCACTTTACCTGGCGCCGGGCGCCTGCGGGCGGGGGGCGGGCAAGGCGCTGCTGGACACTGCCAAGGCCGCCGTGCCGCGGTTGACGCTGCGGACCTTCGCTGCCAACGAAATGGCGCAGCGGTTCTACCGGCGCGAGGGCTTTGCCGAGACAGGCCGCGGCGACGGCACAGACAACGAGGAAGGCTTGCCCGACATCGCCTATGAATGGCACAGCAGCCAGGAGGCGGCAGCATGAGCAAGAAGCCGGTTCTGTTCGATCTGGAAGATGAGGTCGAGGCGCCCTCTGTAGCCGAAGCGCCGCCGGTGCCGGACCCGGTTTCCCCATCCGCGCAGCCCTCAGCCATGGAGCAGGCAGCCCGGATAGCCGCCCGCCGCCCCTCGCGCTTGGCGCGCTGGTTCTGGGCGCTGCTGGCAGCGGTCATTGGCGCCATGGCCTCGGTCGCAGCCTGGGATTTTGCCGCTGGGCTTATTGCGCGGGTGCCGGTGCTGGGCTGGGTGGTCACCGCCGGGCTGGCGCTGCTGGCGCTGCTGGCGCTGCTGATGGCTTTGCGTGAACTGGCCGCCTTGTCGCGGCTGCGGCGCGTCGATGCGTTGCGCCATCAGGCAGAGGAGGCCGCAAACCTGGCCACGGCGCGCGCCTTCACGGCCCGGCTGGAAAGCTTCTACAAGGCCCGCGAGGATCTGGCCTGGCATCAGGCCCGGCTGGCGGAGCGCAAGTCAGAAGTAATGGACGCTGATGCCCTGCTGATGCTGGCCGAGCAAGAGCTGCTGGTGCCGCTTGACGCTTTGGCCTTGCGCGAGGTGGAGGCTGCCGCCCGGCAGGTGGCGACGGTGACGGCGCTGGTGCCTATGGCGCTGGCGGATATCCTGACGGCGCTGGTCTCCTCCCTGCGGATGATCCGCCGGGTGGCCGGGATCTATGGCGGGCGGCCGGGATTTTTCAGTTCCTGGCGGCTGACCCGCGCGGTGCTGGCGCATCTGGCCGCCACCGGCGCGGTGGCTGCGGGTGATGACCTCTTGGAGCCGGTGCTGGGCGGATCGGTGCTGTCTAAACTCTCCCGCCGCTTCGGCGAGGGGCTGGTCAATGGCGCGCTGTCCGCGCGCGTCGGCATAGCGGCCATGGAGGTCTGCCGCCCGATGCCGTTTTCCCCGCGCCACAGACCGAGCACCCGCAAGGTGGTCCAGCGGGCGCTGACGGGGCTGTTTTCCAAGGAGAAGTAGCGCGCTTCCAGGCTCATGCGCAGCATGAGCCATGCCCAAGGCTGCTGAGGTGTTCTGGCGTGGCCAGGACACTAGCAGGCATGAGAGCGCCCCGCTGGTGGTGCTCAGAACAGTTTCGGCGGCTGATCCTTGGGCTGGCGCATCGCCACGATGCCGGTGCGGAAGCCCTCGCCGATGCGGTCCGCCAAAGCGCCCCATTGCAGCGCAGTGCGCTGCGGCAGTTCGCCGCGCAGCACCTCGTGAAACAGGCCCAGCCACAGCGGGAAATGCTCTGCCTTCACATCCGGGCGGCTCACATGCTCCCGCATCGGATTGCCGCTGTAGCTCCGCTCCCGCAGGATTGCATTGCGCCAGAAGCCTGTAATCTTCTCCTCGTGCTCCGCCCAGTCGCTGACATGCGCGGCAAAGACCGGCCCCAGCACCGGATGCGCCCGCACTTGGGCATAAAAGACGGTCACGACGCGGGCGATCTCCCCAGCGGTGATGTCGAACCGCGCCAGCGGGTTTGCGGTGTCTGCGTCACTCATCGGATGCTCCTTTGATTGGCCGCGCTGATACCGGATTTCGGAACTGGCTGCAATTTCCTGGCCGTTAATGAAGGTTTATTGATTTGTTGACCTTCTAATTGAGGTAAGGCAAGCCGGTACTAACAAAGGTTGAATTATGACTCTTGGAATTTCTCAGCAAGGAACCAGCGGTGCAGACACCCTGAACGGCACTTCTGGCGATGATACGCTGAGCGGTCTCGCAGGCGATGATGTGCTCGACGGCGCTGGCGGTAACGATTCACTGGAAGGTGGCAACGGGCATGACACACTCAGCGGTAGCGGCGGGAACGACACTTTAGACGGCCACTATGGCAATGATGTTCTGAGCGGCGGCGGTGGCAATGATTTATTGGAGGGCGGCAATGACGATGACTCGCTCGACGGAGGCGCGGGCAACGACACACTGTTGGGCGGCTATGACAATGACACGCTGATTGGCGGCAATGGCGATGACTCGCTTAGAGGTAACGAAGATAAGGACTGGCTGGAAGGCGGCCAAGGCATCGACACGTTGGACGGTGGCGCCGGGAACGATACCATTGCCCTGTACTCCGACGATGAAGGTGGAGATTGGCTAAATGACTCAGTCGACGGCGGCAACGGCTCGGATGTGCTGTTACTGGGGAGAAGAGGTTTCGACATCCGCCTTGGTTCCGGCTTTAAGTTCCAAAGCGTTGGGGTTATCGATTCCGCTGACAATGAGATTTTCCTGCAGGGCGGCGGGGACTATTCGTTTGCCGGTGTAACGTTCAAACATAGTGATGATGTGGTTGATGGCCGGCTCACCGTCTCTGGCAGCAGTAACACGACGGTCACCGGCACCGGTTTCAACGACGCGGTCACTGGCGCCGGCGGTAACGATTCACTGCATGGTGGCAAGGGGCATGACACGCTTAGCGGCGGCGGCGGAGAGGATACTTTGACCGGCCACTATGGCGATGATGTGCTGAACGGCGGCAGTGGCAATGATTTTCTAGATGGCGACTATGGCGACGATTCGCTTGTTGGCGGGTCGGGGAATGACACACTGCTGGCCGGCGATGACAATGATACCTTGATTGGTGGCGATGGCGATGACTCGCTTGCTGGTGACTATGGCAATGACCTGCTGGAAGGCGGCAGCGGCGCCGATTTTCTAAAGGGTGGTCCCGGGAGAGATACCATCATCCTGTATTCCAACGATGAAGGTGGAGATTGGCTAAATGACTCAGTCGACGGTGGCAGCGGCTCGGATGTGCTGCAGCTGGTTGTAGAGGGAGGTTTCGACATCCGCCTTGGTTCCGGTTTTGAGTTCGAGAGCGTTGGGGTTGTTGATGCTGCCGACGAGGAGATTTTCCTGCAGGGCGGCGGATACTATTCATTCGCCGGTGTGACGTTCAAGAATGGCGTAGACGAGGTTACAGCCAAGCTTACTGTTTCCGGCACCAGCGGCGCTACGGTCATTGGTACCAAACACCACGATGCGGTCACTGGCGGTGGCGGCAACGATATCTTCGACGGAGGTATAGGTGATGATATGCTCAGCGGCAAAAATGGTGATGACATTTTGACCGGCGGCTATGGCGACGACGTGCTGGACGGCGGCAACGACAATGATTCATTGGATGGAGGCTACCATCACGACTCTCTAACCGGCGGGGGGGGTGATGACACCTTGTTCGGAAGTTACGGCAAGGACACGCTGAGTGGCGGCGCGGGCGATGACGACCTGAACGGCAGCAATGACAATGACTGGCTGGATGGCGGCACCGGCAACGATACGCTGAAGGGCGGACCTGGCGGAGATACGTTTGTTTTCTATGCCTCTATGGGCAATGACGTTGTTACGGATTTCGGCAACGGTGGAGACAAGCTGTCCTTCGACAAAGCTGCATTTGGTGTCGCAAACGCTGATGATATAATTGCGATGGGCGCTCCAGGGGCGGATAACAGCACGGTTTTTGATTTTGGCGGAGGAAACACACTTACCATTTATGGAGACAATGTGAGCAGCGGAGATATTCTCTTGTTCTGACGGGGGCTGCCCTGCCTGATTATTGTAGTGTTTCAGGGTGCCGCCCAGGGCGGGCGGTGCCTATGCCGGAATACGGCGCAACTGCCGCTTTACCCTCCCGCGGGACCATCCTATAAGGCCTCCCATGTCCCTGTTCGCGGCCATCATTATTCGAATTACATCCCCGGCGCTCTGAAAGCTTGAGCGGCCGGGCAAAGGCGCTTGAGCCATCGCGCCGAACCGAATATCCCCGTTTTCGACCTTGATTATCCAAAGGACGCCCCCGATGTGCGCCGACACGCCCCAGACACCTGACTACAAAGACACCCTGAACCTGCCGAAAACCGATTTCCCGATGCGCGCAGGCCTGCCCAAGCGCGAACCTGCCTGGCTGGAGCGCTGGGCGGAAATCGGGGTCTATGACCAACTGCGCAACAAGGCCGCCGCGGCCAAGGGGGCGGACGATGCGCGCCAGCCCTTTACCCTGCATGACGGCCCGCCCTATGCCAACGGCCATCTGCACATCGGCCACGCGCTGAACAAGACCATCAAGGACATGATCGTCCGCTCGCATCAGATGATGGGCTTTGACGCGCGCTATGTGCCGGGCTGGGACTGCCACGGGCTGCCGATCGAATGGAAGATCGAGGAGCAGTACCGCAAGAAGGGCAAGAACAAGGATGCGGTGCCGGTGGTCGAATTCCGCCAGGAATGCCGTGCCTTTGCCGACAGCTGGATCGATATCCAGCGCGAGGAGTTCAAGCGGCTGGGCATCACCGGCAACTGGGATGATCCGTATCTGACCATGAACTACCACGCCGAGGCGGTGATCGCGGATGAGTTCATGAAATTTCTGATGAACGGCACGCTGTATCAAGGCTCCAAGCCCGTGATGTGGTCGCCGGTCGAGAAAACCGCCCTGGCCGAGGCAGAGGTCGAGTATCACGACAAGGAAAGCTTCACCATCTGGGTGAAGTTCAAGGTGGCTGAGCCTGCGGACCACAAGCTGGCGGGCGCCAATGTGGTGATCTGGACCACCACTCCCTGGACCATGCCGTCGAACAAGGCTGTCGTATTTGGCGAAGAGATTGCCTATGGCCTTTATGAAGTGACCGGCACCCCGGATGAGTGCTGGGCCGCGGTGGGCGAGAAGTACATCCTGGCTGACAACCTGGCAGCTGACGTGTTCAAGCGCGCGCGCCTGGGCGAGGACCAGTATACCCGTGTGGCTGACGTGCCTGCCGCTGATCTGGCGGGCATCGGCCTGGCCCACCCGCTGGCGGGCGCCGAGGGCGGCAACGGCGAATGGGACGATATCCGCGATTTCCGCGCGGCGGACTTTGTGACAGACACCGAAGGCACCGGCTTTGTCCACTGCGCGCCGTCGCACGGGATGGAGGAATTCGAACTTTACCGTGATCTGGGAATGCTGGAACAGGTCATCACCTACAACGTGATGGATGACGGCGGCTTCCGCGCCGATCTGCCGTTCTTTGGCGGCAAATACATCCTCAACCGCAAGGGCGGCGAGGGCGATGCCAACAAGGCGATCATCGACAAGCTGACCGAGGTCGGCGGCCTGTTGGCGCGAGGCAAGATCAAGCACAGCTACCCGCATTCCTGGCGCTCCAAGGCGCCGATCATCTACCGCAACACGCCGCAGTGGTTTGCCTCCGTCGACCGCAAGATGGACGACGGCATGGACCAGATGGGCGATACCATCCGCGAACGCGCGCTGCGCTCGATCGACGAGCTGGTGAAATGGTGGCCGCAGACCGGCCGCAACCGCCTGCATTCGATGATCGAAAGCCGCCCCGACTGGGTGCTGAGCCGCCAGCGCGCCTGGGGTGTGCCGCTCACTTGCTTTACCAAAAAGGGCGCGCTGCCGACCGATGCGGACTTCCTGCTGCGCGATGGCGAGGTGAACAAGCGCATCGTTGCGGAGTTCGATGCCCATGGCGCCGACGTCTGGTATCAGGATGGCTTCAAGGCCAAGGTGCTGGACGGCATCGTCGATGCAGATGCCTATGACCAGGTGTTCGACGTGCTGGACGTTTGGTTCGACTCTGGCTCGACCCATGCCTTTGTGCTGCGCGACCGCGAGGACGGCACCGAGGACGGCATTGCCGATGTTTATATGGAAGGCACCGACCAGCACCGTGGCTGGTTCCACTCCTCCTTGCTGCAGGCCTGCGGCACCAAGGGGCGGGCGCCCTACCGCAATGTGGTGACTCACGGCTTCACGCTGGACGAGAAGGGCATGAAGATGTCCAAATCGCTGGGCAACACCATCGTGCCGGAAAAGATCGTGCAGCAGTACGGCGCCGATATCCTGCGCCTGTGGGTAGCGCAGACCGACTATACTTCGGACCAGCGGATCGGGCCGGAAATCCTGAAAGGCACTGCCGACAGCTATCGCCGTCTGCGCAACACCATGCGCTTCCTGCTGGGCAGCTTGAGCGATTTCACCGAGGATCAGCGCATTGAGCCGGCGGATATGCCGGAGCTGGAACAATGGGTGCTGCACCGCCTGGCCGAACTCGACCACAAGGTGCGCACGGGCTATCAGACCTTTGATTTCCAGGGTGTGTTCTCGGCGGTGTTCAACTTTGCCACCGTGGATCTGTCGGCCTTCTATTTCGACGTCCGCAAGGACGCGCTGTATTGCGACGGCGACACCCTGAACGCCCGTGCAGCGCGCACCGTGCTGGATATCCTGTTCCACCGTTTGACCACTTGGCTGGCGCCGGTTCTGGTGTTCACCATGGAAGAGGTCTGGTTGGAGAAATACCCGGGCGAGGGCAGCTCGGTCCACTTGCAGGATATTCCCAACACCCCCGCTGACTGGCTGAACGAGCCGCTGGCCGCCAAATGGTCCAAGATCCGCCAGGCCCGCCGGGTGGTGACTGCAGCACTTGAGGTGCAGCGCACCGACAAGGTGATCGGTGCCTCGCTGGAAGCCGCACCAGTGGTGCATGTGCGCGACGCCGAGGCGCTGGAGGCATTGAATTCGGTGAACTTCGCTGATGTCTGCATCACCTCGGGCATCATGCTGACCAATGACCCGGCCCCGGCCGAAGCCTTCCGGATGCCGGAAGTGGATGGCGTCTCGGTGGTGTTTGAAAAGGCAGAAGGCGGCAAGTGCCAGCGCTGCTGGAAAATCCTGCCGGATGTGGGCAATCACGTCCATGACGGTGTTTGCGGCCGCTGCGATAGCGCGCTGGGATAACCCGGCTTTCAGCTTTGGCTTGTGTGTGGCGCCCGGCTTAATTGCCGGGCGTTATCATTTTTGCGCTATTGTTGCGGGATTTCCTGCACTTTTTCCGAGTGCGGCCTTGTGTATTGGAAAATTGAATTCCTCTAGATGTTGACCGGTTTTCTACAATTGGTTAAGAATTCGTTAATTCCATGTAGGTTTTCAGCCGGCTTAATAATATAGCATGGGGCAGGGGGGCAGTTTATTATGCTGAAGCGGAAAGCGGACGCGCAACCGGCAGGCGAGCCGGGCAAGCCGCGCGGTGCATCTATCCGGATTGACGGGGTATCGGCACCAAAGAATATGAAAATCGGGCTGATCGCGGACAGCTCCGGGTCTAAACCGGAACCCGCGGCAGCAATTGCAAAGCCTGCCTCTTCAAAAGCGGCTGCCGCCAAAGCGGCCAAACCTGCCAAGACGGCGAAACCTGCCGGTGCAGCGCTGGATGAACCGAAAGGTGTTCCAGGTCCGCAACCCTATGCGCCGGCGCAGGCGGACGGTGGCAGTGCGCTGCCAAAGCTGGGCCTTGCAGCAGCCGGTCTGGCGGTGGCCGCGGCGATGCTTTTGTATTTCCAGTTCAGCGGCGGAACCCCGGCTGAAACGGCTGAGCAGGCCAGCCTGCAAACGCCGGCGGCAGCTGACCCCTCTGCCGGTATCGTGCAGCCGGCCGGTGCCGCTGCGGCGGCAGGCCTGCAGAAGGACGGAGCCAGCGGCGAAGACGCCATGGTCGCGCGCATAACCGCCGGAACCCTGGCCGCGCTGCGCAGCAAACAGGTAAATCCTGAAAATCTGAACCAGGCTGCAGCTGCGGCCCCGGCCGAAGGTACAGCGCTCTACAAGATGGTGCTGACCGCCGCGGCCCAGGGCCAGTCCGAGGCCTATATCGATCAGTTGGTGAACGGCGCTTATGAGCGCAAGGAAATCACCGTGCCCGCAAGCTTGATCGGGGCAGACGGGCGGGTTGATACGGCGACGCTGCTGGCCCTGTTTGTCGGCAACTGATCTTTGCTCCGGCGGCTGCGCCGGGGCCGTTCCCGTTTGCCCCTTGGGCGCGCTGCCAGTACAGGCCGGGGACCTCTCATAACAACCAGAACGACGGGCGCTGCAGACCGGAACAGGCTGCGGTGCAGACTATTTCCCGGGGGGACTATGAAGAAATACATTGCAGCCGCTGCCATGGGCGTGTTTGCCTTTGCAGCCAATTCCGCTGCGGCCGAGACCTGCGGCGGGATCTATGCCGTGCAGCCGGGCGACAGCCTGTCGGTGATCGCTGACAAACTGTACAAGGATGCGGGCAAATGGAGCGCGATCCACAGCCGCAACATTGATACCATCGGCCCCAAGCCCAGTGCCCTGCGCGTCGGCATGAAGCTGTCGCTGGCCTGTCTTGAGGGCCTGCCCCTGGGCCTGGAAGGCGGCAAGGAAATCTCTGCCAGCGTGCCTGTGGCTGCCAAACCGGTGCGGATCGCCTCGGGCAGCGCCGAGGTGCGCCACCGCATCAACCTGCTGACGGCGGATGATTTTGCCCCCTTCACCGGCAAGGATCTGCACAACGGCGGCATGATGACCGACGTGCTGAACGCCGCAATGCGCCACGCCGGCCCTGAGCAGGGCTACGCGGTCCATTGGGTCGACCTGTGGACGGCGCATGAAGAGCCGCTGCTGTCGAATGCGCTGCTGGATGCGGGTTTCCCCTGGTACAAGCCCGACTGCGAAAACAGCCCCGAAGAACCGCGCTGCAAGAACTTCCTGTTCTCGGATCCGCTGTTCGAAGTGCTGGTGCTGATGTTCACCGACAAGGCGCGGCCATTGACCTTCACCAAGGATGAAGACCTGTTCGGCAAGACATTCTGCCGCCCGCAGGGCTATGAGACCTATCTGTTCGAACAGCAGGGCCGCCACTGGCTGCGCGATGGTAAGGTTGAGGTGGTGCAGCCGCTGACCACTGCCGAATGCTATGAGATGGTGCTGGAAGGCAAGGCGGATGCGGTGGTGATGAACGAATTCACCGGCCGCGCGCAGATCAAGGAGCTGGGCCTGTCCGACCGGTTTGACGCGGTGCCCGAGCCGATCTCGATCCAGGCGCTGCATGTGATCGTCCACAAGACCCACCCCGAGGCGCAACAGCTGATGGAGATGGTCAACGCGTCGCTGCGGGGTATCCGCGACGACGGCACTTATCAGGCGATCATCGAAGACCACATGGCCAGAGTCTGGGCCGGATATTGAGGGGGAAGAGCATGCTGAACAGCTTTTGCCGCCACTTGCTGGGTTTGGGGCTGCTGCTGGGGCTGCTGCCCTCGGCGGCCCTGGCGATCTGCGACGTGGAATATGTCGTGCAGCCGGGGGACAACCTGTTTTCGATTGCCGAGACCCATTACGGCGACCGCGAGCGTTGGACCATGATTTACTACCGCAACCAGGATGTTCTGGTCGGCTCATCGGTGGTGCCGGGCCGCAAGCTGCAAATCCCCTGCATCAAACAGGCGACCGCCCCGGACGCCACCCCGCTGCGCAGGCAGGAAGCAGAGATGACGCTGCTGACCGGCGGCGGCTATGCGCCCTTTACCGACCGCGGACTGCCGGGTCAGGGCATGGTGACCGAGCTGGTCAATGCGGCGCTGGAACTGGCGCCCTCGCCGGTGTCTTATGCGATCAACTGGGAGGACGACTGGTCCAAACATCTGTTTCCGATGCTGGACCAAAAGGAGTTCGATATGGGCTTCCCTTGGTTCAAGCCCGATTGCAAGGCGGACCCCGGCAATGAGCGCTGCGTGAACTTCCACTTTTCCGAACCGGTGATGGCGCTGCCGATCATGCTGTTTGTGCGGGTGGAGGATCAGTTCGCCTTTGCTGATGACGCCGACATCGAAGGCAAAACCCTGTGCCGCCCCAAGGGCTATTTCACTCATGATCTGAACCGGCAGGGGCGCCGCTGGCTGGATGACGGCAAGATCACTCTGGTGCAGCCGCAATCACCGGCAGACTGCTTCCGCATGGTGTCCGAGGGCCAGGTGGATGCGGTGGCGGTGAACCTGTTCCTGGGCGCCAGCACCATCGTCCGGGAAGGTCTGCGCGACACCGTTCTGCCGCTGGAGAAACCGCTGTCCGAGGAAGGCCTGCATGTGGTGATCTCCAAGCGCCACTGGCGCGGCACGTCGCATCTTTACCGGATCAACGCAGGCCTGAAAAAGCTGCGTGAAAGCGGCCGCTTCGAGGAAATCATGTCGCGCCATCTGGAGCTGTTCTGGGCGCAGCTGCAGTAACTTCAGGCCCGCCAGGCCGACACGGTCCTGGCGGCCTCATAGCCATGGCAGGCAGCTTCGGATCCCGCCTCGGGATCCGGGCCTTTGCGCCCCGCACGTTGCAGCAGCAGATCCGCAGCCAGGACGGCGTTTTCCTGAAACAGGGCCGGCCTCCGGTCTGTATCGCGTTGATACTCTCCCGCCCGGGCGCCGCGGCTGCCCTGATCGCCGGACGGGTCTTGCGAGTGGCCGTCCGGGTCCCGCTCACGCGGGCTGGTGCTGGCAGATTCGCTGCGCTCCGGGTCGTCCGAGCGGACAACCGGGCGGGCGGTCAAAAGACCGCGGTTCGGTTTGGCAGGATCTACCCGTCCTGAAACTGGTATAAACATTGAGCGGAACCTTCGCGGTGGCTGAGAACCGGTCTTGCAGGAAGGTTAACATAACGCGCTTAACAGCGGGTTAATGCCGTCCTCAGCGCGTCGGCAGGGCGGATCAGCCGGTGATGCGCCGGGCCTTGGCATACAGGTTTTCCGCCTCCAGGGCACTGACCGGCTTGGGGCCGGCTTGGCAGCCGCTGGCCAGATCCAGGAAATAGGCGGCCATGTCGATACCATTTATCTGCCTGAGGTCCAGCGCCGCGGTGCGGGCTGCTGCGCGGGCAGGGCCGACGTACTGGGCTGTCAGGGCATCCGGGCGTTCGCCGCTCAGCGCCTGTTCGCGGGCAGCGGCCCGGGCCTGCCCTTGGGCAGTGCCCTCGATCAGCGGTGCATCCACCGGCTGGCCGCCTGCTTGTGCGACTGCCGGCTGGCGCTGATAGGCGGCCTGCATCTGTTTCATGCTGTTGTACAGGCTGGCGGTGCTGGAAACTGCAGTAATCATCTTGCTGACCTTTAGGACCGTTCTTGAAACTCACTTTATTATAATTTGATGCAATGTGGCGGCGAAACCTTAACACTGGTTAATATAGTGTTAATGCGGTGCAGCGGGAGCTGCGGCCGGCCGGGCGGAGACGCCCTTGCCTCTGACGCCATTCCTGCAGAGGATGCGCAGGCAGAAGACGCTCCGGGGAGGATCCATGATTTCAGCTAGTCTTGATACACCCGTGGGTGCGCTCAGCGTGACAGAGCGGGACGGCGCCATTGTGCGTCTCGCCTGGTCAGCTCAGACAGGCGGGCAGTCGGCGCTTCTGGACAGCGCGCTGGCGCAGTTGCGCGCCTATTTTTCCGGAGAGCTGACGGTCTTCGATCTGCCGCTGCATGTGGAGGGCTCGGACTTTCAGCGCGCGGTCTGTGATGCGATGCTGGCAATCCCGCTTGGCGAAACCCGCACTTATGGAGAAATCGCCAAGGATCTCGGCGCCCCGCCGCAGCCGGTTGGCAATGCTTGCGGCGCCAATCCGATCCCGGTGATCATTCCCTGCCACCGGGTGCTGAGCGCCACGGGTCTGGGCGGCTTTTCGGGCCAGGGCGGGGTGGAAACCAAGGTCGTGCTTTTGAAACATGAAGGCGCTGCGGGCCTGCTGATCTGAACGCACGGTCCGGCCTGCAGCGCCCCTTTGTCAGCCACGCATCAAACCGCTGTGGATTTGCGCTGCCGTTCCGGCACGATCTGCTGGGCAATGCCGACAAACAGCAGGTAGACCGAGGTTACCACCAGCCCCCAGTGCGCCCAGCTGGCGGGGTGAAAATCGACCCAGGCGGCCCAGCCGGCAAAGAAAGTCCAGGCCAGCGCCATGGGCAAGGACACCTTGCGCCAGCGCACCGTGCGCACCGGATGAATGAATTTCAGCGGCAGGAACATCGCCAGGGACAACAGCGTCACCAGAACCAGGCTGGTCCAATGGCTCGGCTCCAGCGCAAAGATCACTAGCACCAGCATATTCCAGCATCCGGGAAAGCCGGAAAAGGAATTGTCCTTGGTTTTCATCCTTGTGTCAGCAAAATACATCGCGCTGCCAAAGGTGATGACGATGATGGCAAACCAGCCGGTCCAGCCCGCCATCAATCCCGATTGGAACAGCGCAAAGGCCGGGATGAAAACATAGGTCAGATAGTCGATGATCAGATCCAGCAGCACCCCGTCGAATTCCGGCGAATAGCGTTTGACGTGGTAATGCCGGGCCAGCGGACCATCAACGCCGTCAACGGCAAACGCAACCACCAGCCAGACAAACATAAGGCTCCACTTGCCATCTGCGGCGGCCAGCATCGCCAGCATGGCGAACACGGCACCGGTTGCAGTCAGCAGATGAACGGAAAGGGCGCGGATCTGAGGTGTCATGCGCCCCTGATGGCGAATTTGGCCGAATCCCGCAAGTATTCAATGCAGCTTTGGGCGGAATTCCGTACCCTTAGAGAACTGGATGCGGGCCATGCGCTGGCCAAAGGGTGCAGGGTCGGTGATGTCAGGCGAGGAGAAGGGCGCTCTGGACGGCATATCGCGTGTCCGGTCCCAGGGGTGTGTCCCGGGCGGCGGAGCAGGGGCGGCAGGGGCGCCATCGGCAAACAAGGCAGAAAAGCCGGTACAGGTCATAGCAGAATCCTTTCTGGATCGGTTTCTGCCATCAAGCCCGCAGCGCCTTAACAGCAGCTTTCACGCCGCCTCGAAAATAGAGCGCATTTTAACAAATACAGGTGCACCGCAGCGCTAGCCGCAACAGGTGCTTCCCGTCTGCACCGGCGGGCAGGGGATGCTGCCGTAGGAGCAGAAAACGCAGCAATCTCCCGGTTTTGGCCGCAACAGGGTGCGGCAGGCCGGGCATTCATGAAACCATTGGCAGGCATCTTGCGGCATCTCTTCTGCGGTCTCATGCCCGCAAGAAGGGCAGGTGAGGACACTGGTCAGGACGGGTTTTGCGGGTTCAGATGCAGGCATGCGGCAGTCCTCCCTGATCTCAGCAGAGGCCAGCCAGGAGCTGAGGTCAAGTCATGCCTTGGGGTGCGCCCGCATGTAGACGTCCATCAGATGCGTGGTGTCGACCGCTGTATAGGCCTGGGTGGTCGACAGGGACGCGTGTCCCAGCAATTCCTGAATAGCCCGCAAATCGCCGCCTGCCTCCAGCAGATGGGTGGCGAAGCTATGCCGCAGCGCGTGCGGCGTTGCCGTCGCAGGCAGCCCCAGCTGGGCGCGGGTCCGGGCCATCACCCCTTGGATCTGGCGCGGGTTCAGCGCGCCGCCCCGCACACCGCGGAACAGCGGTGCTTGCGCCTCCTGCGGATGCGGGCTGAGCGCAAGGTAGCGGTCCACCGCGCCGCGCGCGGCGGGCAGCACCGGCACCACGCGTTCTTTTCTGCCCTTGCCCAGGATACGCAGCACCGGCGGCAGCGGCGCGTCGGCGCCCGTCAGCCCCAACGCCTCAGAAATCCGCAACCCGCAGCCGTAAAGCAGTGTCACCACCGCCACGTCGCGCGCTGCCACCCAATCGGTTTGCGATTGCAGCTCCACCGTTTCCAGCACCGCCTTGGCGGCATCCGGTGCCAACGGGCGGGGCAGTTTCTTTTGGAACTTCGGCGCCCTGGCAGAAAGCACCGCGGCAGGCTCAAACCCTTCGCGTTCCGCCAGCCAGCGGTAAAAGGTCTTTACCGCCGACAGCTTGCGTGCCAGCGAGCGGGCACCGGTGCCCGAGCCGCGCTCCGAGGCCATCCAGGCGCGCATATCGGCAGTGGAGATCCGGGCCAGCGCACCCAGCCCCTGAGGGCCGCCTGAATGCGCTGTCATAAAGGCCAGAAAGGCGCTGACATCGCAGCGGTAGGCGGTCAGGGTATTGGCAGAGGCATCCTTCAGCCCGCCCAAGCGCTCCAGCCAAAGCTGCAGGGCATCGCGGCAGGCCGGGGAAATCAGGGTCATGACAGCCAGCAGCGCATCGCGCGTTCAAAGACACCGGCGAAAAAAGCCAGCAGATCGGTGCCCTGCATCGGCGAGAACTGATGCGGGTCTTCCGAACCCATCACCAGCATTCCGGGCAGGCGGCCCTCGCCCAGGTCCAGCATCAGGCAGGCCTCGGAGCGGATCCATTCGGCCTTGGGACCATAAACACGCGGGCTGCCGCCCTGGGTCTGGCGCAGGGTCACAATGCGCTGGCTGCCGGGCTGGCCGGCGTAGCTTTCGGTGAAACCGGGGCCGGACAGCTTTAGGGCGCCGGATTTACGTTCTATCTCGGCGCCGCCGGGCTGGGCGGTCTCGAGCACCAGCGCCAGGGACTGCACGCGCAGGATCTCCGGCATCTCCTGTTCCAGGCAGGCCAGAAAGGCGGCGAAGTCCTGCGGCTCCAGCAGCCGCAGCACGGCGCGGTGGATCAGGTTGGTGCCGGCCAGATTGTCATAAGCCGCGGCAATCACCGAACGGTGGGTATCTTCCAGCCGGTCGAGCCGCGCGGCCATCCGTTCCATCGCGATACCGCGCAGGTCAACGACATTGGAGCCCATCGCACGCTCATTGGCGGCGACAAGCGCATTCATCAGGTGCTGGTCTTGCAGCACGGCGTCGGGTTTGGCGAGGATCGCCTCGCGCAACTGGTCTTCCAGGTTGGCTGAACTGCTCATATTTGAAACTCTTGCGGGTCCGGACCTCTGACGGGTTTGGACCGTGTATAACATGGGAACCGGGCTTTGCTGCGGAAAAATGCAGTTGCAGCGGAAATTGCAGCGGCGGCGCTGCTCCCGCCCGCCGGCAGTGCATTGGCATGCACCGCGGCCGTTGGGCCGGGCGCCGGGCTGAGTGCCCGGCGCGGCGGCGTGAAACGCCGCTGCAGCGCGCCGCAGGCGCGCTGCCGGGCCCAAGCCCCCCTTGCGGTCCGGCGTCAGCCGGGCAGTGCGGGGACGCGGGAGTGCTTCGCTGCGGTTATGAAGGTGCTGGTAAGGACACTGGTCGTAACAGCCGCAAAGAAAAAGGCGCCGCGATCAGGGGCGCCTTTCGCTGTCCTGGATCCGCTAAGCGGGATCAGAGGATCTTGATCTCCGCCGCCTTGATATCGGCGAGGAACGCATCCAGGCCTTTGTCGGTCAGCGGGTGGTTCACCATCGACTTGATCACGGCCGGCGGCGCAGTGATCACATCGGCGCCGATCCGGGCCGAGTCCAGCACGTGGTTGACCGAACGGATCGAGGCGGCCAGGATCTGGGTTTCAAAACCATAGTTGTCATAGATGGTGCGGATGTCTTCGATCACTTCCATGCCGTCCAGGTTGATGTCGTCCAGACGCCCGATGAAGGGGGAGATGAACGTCGCGCCCGCCTTGGCCGCCAGCAGCGCCTGGTTGGCGGAGAAGCACAGGGTCACGTTCACCATATGACCGTCATCGGACAGCGTCTTGCAGGCCTTGAGGCCATCCCAGGTCAGCGGGACCTTGACGGCGATGTTCCCGGCGATCTCTACCAGTTTGCGGCCTTCGGCGATCATGGTCTCGGCATCGGTGGCGGTGACTTCTGCCGATACCGGGCCGTCGACCAGGTCGCAGATTTCCTTGGTCACTTCGATAATGTCGCGGCCGGATTTCTTGATCAGCGACGGGTTGGTGGTGACACCGTCCACCATGCCAAGATCGTTCAGCTCGGCAATCGCGTCGATCTCGGCGGTATCTACGAAGAATTTCATGGGGCAGTCCTTTGGATGGGTTGGCCTCGGTCGCCACAGCCTTTACCTCATGGGATTACAGGCGGCAACATGGGCAGCAGCATGAGCGGGCAGGAGTTCTTTCAGGCAGGTGAGAGGGTCGGGGTGCTGACCACGCAACCTCTTGACCGGCTTCTGGATTACAGGGCGCCGGAAGGCGGCTGTTTCCTTGGCGCCTATGTCGAGGTGCCGCTGGGTCCGCGCAAGGTGCTGGGCGTAGTCTGGGGGGCGGGTGCAGGCGATTTCGATTCGACCAAGCTGCGATCAGTGATCCGGGTTCTGGACGTGGCCCCGATGCGCACCGAGATGCGCCAGTTTCTGGGCAAGGCAGCGGATTACACCCTGACACCGATGCCCGCAATGCTGCGGCTGGCGACCCGCACGCCGGGCCTCAGCGATCCGCCCTCGATGCGCAAGATCCTGCGCCGGGGCGAGGGCGTGCCGGACCGGATGACCGAGGCCCGCACCCGGGTGCTGGAGGTGATGGAGCAATACGGTGGCCTCGCCTTCACCCCGCGCGAGCTGGCGGATATGGCCGATGTGACGCCACCGGTGGTGAAGGGGCTGGTGAAACAGGGTGCTTTGCGCGAGGAGGAAGCGCCGCGCGACACGCCTTATCCGCATCTGGACCCGCAGCTGCCCGGCAAACAGCTGACCGAGGATCAGGCAAATGCCGCCGCCGCCTTGGCCGAAGGCGTCCGCAGCGGGCGCTACGGCACCACGCTGCTGAAGGGCGTCACCGGTTCCGGCAAGACCGAGGTTTACCTGGAAGCGGTCGCCGCCGCCTTGCGCGCCGGGCGGCAGGCGCTGGTACTGCTGCCGGAGATCGCGCTGACAGCCGAGTTTCTCACCCGCGTCGAGGCCCGGTTCGGCGCCAAACCCGCTGAATGGCACTCTGGCGCGACGATGACCGAACGCCGCCGGGTGTGGAAAATGGTCGGGCAGGGGGCTGCGCAGCTGGTGATCGGCGCGCGTTCGGCCCTGTTCCTGCCGTTCCGCGACCTGGGGCTGATTATCGTCGATGAGGAACACGATACCTCCTACAAGCAGGAAGACGGCGTTCTGTACAACGCCCGCGACATGTCAGTGTTGCGGGCGGCGATGTGCTCGGCGCAGGTGGTGCTGGCCTCCGCCACACCCAGCCTGGAAAGCTGGGTCAACGCCGAAGCAGGCAAATACAAACGGCTGGATCTGACTGCGCGCTTTGGTGCCGCGGTGCTGCCGGAGATGCGCAGCGTCGATATGCGGTCAGAGGATCTGCTGCCTTCCACCTGGATATCGCCAACGCTGAAGCGGGCAATGAAGCTGCGGCTGGAGCGGGGCGAGCAGTCGCTTCTGTTCCTGAACCGCCGCGGCTTTGCGCCGGTCACCATCTGCCGCGCCTGCGGCGCCCAGGTGGCCTGCGATCATTGCGACGCGCGGATGGTCGAGCACCGTTTCACGAACCGGCTGATGTGCCACCAATGCGGCGAGACCAAGCCGGTGCCAGAGGCCTGCCCGTCCTGCGAGGTGGAGGGCAAGATGGCGCCTGTCGGCCCTGGCATTGAACGGCTGGCGGAGGAAGCCACCGCCCTGTTCCCCGAGGCCCGGATTGCGGTTCTCAGCTCCGACCTCTTCGGCTCGGCCCGCGCCCTGAAGAGCCGGATCGAGGAAATTGCGAAAGGGGAGGCCGACATTATCCTGGGCACCCAGCTGGTGGCCAAGGGGCACAACTTTCCGCTGCTGACACTGGTTGGGGTGATCGACGCCGACCTTGGTTTGCAAGGCTCCGACCTGCGCGCGGCGGAGCGGACGTTTCAGCTGATGCGGCAGGTGGCAGGCCGGGCAGGCCGCGCCGAACGGCCGGGCGAGGCTTTGCTGCAGACTTTTCAGCCGGAACATCCGGTGATCCGGGCAATTCTGTCGGGGGACGAGGAGAGCTTCTGGAAAGCCGAGGCTGCTGAGCGCCAGGCCGCCGGCGTGCCGCCTTATGGGCGGATGGCGGGGATCATCCTGTCGGGGCCGGATCTGGCGGAAGTCTTTGATCTGGGCAATGCGATGGCCCGCAATGACGGCCCCTTGCGCCAAATCGGTGCGCAGCTATTTGGACCCGCGCCTGCGCCGGTTGCCCGTGTCCGCGGCCGCCACCGGGTGCGGCTGCTGATCAAGGCGTCAAAGGGCGTGCCGTTGCAAGAGGCGATCGCCCGCTGGACCGCGCCCTTGCGCCTCAAAGGGGACTTGCGGCTGAGCATTGACATTGATCCTCAGAGTTTCTTTTGAGGCCAGGGTGAAGGGGCCTCTGCCCCCGGCCTGGGGCCTCCCGGGATTATGTGTTTGTCATTGCCCCAATTAACCCGTGCAAGGAAGCTGGGGCGGTCGCTGCTTCGGTTGGCCAACTGTAGCAGCGGTGGCGGGCGGGCGTTCGCTCGGGTGATCTGCGCAGTTGTCAGCCGGTCGTCAAATATCTTGCCACCCGCCACACCATATGTCCGGCCATCCGAACGGTAGAAGGGTCTTCGCGACCGAACATAGTCGAGGAACAGGATACTCATATGAACAAGGCCTCTCAACCCGCGCCCGAACGCATCATCGCATTCGAAGTCTCCAAGGCGAGCCTGACAGTGCATGTTTTGCCGGATGACCGGCAGGTGACAATCAGCAATACGCCTGCTGCAATCAGTAAGCTGCAAAAAGCCGGTGCGCTGGAAAACTCCTTTGCTGTTTGCGAAGCCTCAGGGGGGTTATGAGCGGCATGTGCTTGCCTGCTGTGCGGATGCCCGTTTGCCCGTGCACCGGGCCCATGGAACACGGATCCGTAACTTTGCCCGGTTTCTTGGGTTGGCATCCAAGACGGATGCCATCGACGCCCGGATGCTTGCGCTGTTCGCGCAGAAGTCAGATGGTTTACGGCTGAGGCAGCCAGTTGAACCGGAGGCCGAGGAACTGCGGGCTTTGCGCCGCCGCGGAGGCGATGGACGCCGATCTCAGGCTCATCGCGCGCCAAAGCGGCCTTACCCGCCACTGCTGCCCCGGTCGGCCAACTGGAGCAGCGACCGCCCCAGCTTCCTTGCACGGGTTAATTGGGGCAATGACAAACACATAATCCCGGAGCGCGAGGCAGAGCCTCGCATGAGACATTGGCTCAGGCCGCCGCGGATTCAGCTGGAGCGCGGGTCAGGATGCTGGTGGCCATGGCGCCGGTCCACATGCAGAACAGCGCCGCCCAGGCAGTGCCAACAAAGATCGAGCCGCCAGTAACCCCGGCGCCAATGGCACAGCCGCCGGCCAGCATGCCGCCAAAGCCCATCAGCGCGGCGCCGGTCATTGCCTTGCGCATGGTGGCGGCATCGTCGAATGCCTGCAGCCTCATCTCTCCGGCCAGCGCCGCGGCCAGCATCGCGCCGATGAACACGCCGGGCACCAGGCCGATGTCGAACTCCAGCACCGCATCGCGGTCCAGGAAATACATCAGGGTATGCGCAGAAGGCCCGGTGAAGGTGGCGCTTTCGATCTGCACCGGGTTAAAGGCCACCTGGCTGAGCGCATAGGTCAGCACCCATCCCAGCGCCACCGCAAAGCCAACGCCGGAGGCAAAGACCAGCCGCGCAGCACCAATTCGGTTGCGGCGTGCCAGCACCAGCGCCAGGGCTGCCGTAACCGCTCCCAGGATCAGCCCGCCCGCTTGCGGCAGGCCTAAGGCGGCCAGCAAATCCAGGTTGCGCCCGCCGTCGGTGATCCAAAGCCTGGCCAGCCAGTCCCGCGCGGGCGACAACAGGCCGGAGAGGCTCATCTGCGCCACCACGGCAAAGATCAGCCCGGACACCACCGACCGCAGGTTTCCTGTGGCGGCCAGCACCAAGAGCCGCCCGGAACAACCGCGCGCCAGTACCATGCCGCAGCCGAACATCAGCCCGCCGAGGGTAGCACCGGACCAACTGCCTGGCACCGCCATCATCCTTGCATCGGCGCTCTCCATCAGGCCCGCGAGCTGTGCCGCCTGCACCCAGACAACCGCCGTGGAGAAGGTCAGCAGCCAGACGGCGACCTTATCCCCCAAGCGGCCGCTCGCGAACTCCACCGTGGCTGCCCGCAGGCAGAAGCGCGATCTTTGCGCCGCCACCCCGAACAGGATGCCGGTCACCAGGCCCAGCAGCGCCGCTGCCGGGGCTTCGCCAATATGTTCAACCAGGGGAACCAGATCCATCACGCATCTCCAAATTCACTAAGCTGCATATGTGATGGCGGGAGAGTCTGTCTTGATGCAGATCAGAAACCGCCAGGCCGTCGGCTTCTGCGCGCTGATGCGAGGGTCCATGTGCAAGCGTTCTTTGCGCTCGCCAAACCCGCTGCACAGGCGTAAATGCTGGATATGTTCAAGCCCATGCCCCTGCTTGAGGCGCAAAGCCTCCCCTTCTGGCGCCGTCCCGCGGTGTTGCTGTTTGTGATGGCGCTGGCGATGCCGATCGCCTTCAACGCTTGGAGCGCGCTGCTCAATAATTTTGTGATCGAGGCGGCGCAGTTTGACGGCGCCGACATCGGTCTGCTGCATACGGTGCGGGAAATTCCGGGCTTCCTGGCGGTGGGCGTGATTGCGGTGATCCTGTTTGTGCGGGAGCAGGTGCTGGGGCTGATCTCGCTCATCCTGCTTGGGGTGGCCACGGCTGTCACCGCCTGGTTCCCGTCGCTGGGCGGGTTGCTGATGGTGACGCTGCTCAGCTCCATCGGTTTTCATTATTATGAGACTGTGAACCAGTCGCTGCAGCTGCAGTGGCTGTCCAAGGAAAAGGCGCCGCAGACGCTGGGCTGGCTGGTGGCGGCAGGCTCAGCGGCGACACTGGTGGTCTATGGCCTCATCGTGCTGACCTGGGACCGGTTTGATCTGGCCTATAATACCGTCTTTCTGGCTGCAGGCGGGGCGACGGCGCTGATTGCCCTGTTTGCGCTGATTGCTTATCCGCAGTTTGATGCGCCGCATCCGCAGACCAAAAAACTGATTCTGCGCAAACGCTACTGGCTGTACTATGCGCTGCAATTCATGGCCGGCGCGCGGCGTCAGATTTTTGTGGTCTTTGCCGGCTTCATGATGGTCGAAAAATTCGGTTTTGACGTGCATGAGCTGACCGGTCTTTATCTGATCAACCTGGTGATCAACATGGTGGCAGCGCCAATGCTGGGCAAGGCAGTGGCCATGTTCGGCGAGCGCCGCACGCTGATCCTGGAATACTCCGGGCTGGCGATTGTCTTTGCGGCCTATGGCGGGATCTACTGGTTCGGCTGGGGCGTGGCGGTTGCGGCAGTGCTCTATGTGATCGACCATGTGCTGTTTGCTCTGGCGCTGGCGCTGAAAACCTATTTCCAGAAAATCGCCGATCCGGGCGATATTGCACCGACTGCGGCGGTGGCCTTTACCATTAACCATATTGCAGCGGTGTTTCTGCCGGTGCTGCTGGGTCTTTTGTGGGTCTTTTCGCCCGGAATGGTGTTTGTTTTGGCGGCGGCTATGGCGCTGGTGTCGCTGTCCCTGTCGCTGCTGATCCCGCGTCATCCGGAACCCGGAAACGAGACCATCTTCAGCAAATACGCAAGCCCGGCGCCGGCCGAGTAACCCGGCAGTCCTTTCAGGGGCGAGCGCCCGCGCAGAGTGTGAGCGCGGGCGCTGCCTGGCCGTGCGGCCAGGCGCTGGTGCTTGACGCGGGCGGCGCAGCGGCCTAGGCGCTTGCCAACAGTTTCAGGAGAGACGCCATGCCCACATTCACCGCCCTCACCACGCTCACCGGAAAAGCCCAGGCCGAAGCGCTGGGCGAGGCAATGGAGCGTTTGAACCCGGAACCTAGCGGCGTGGGCGTCTTTGAGATGGAAGATGGCTCCGGCCTGTGGGAAGTTGGCGGCTACTTTACGGATGCTCCGGATGCCGCCGGCCTTGCCCTGCTGGCCTCGATGCATGACGCCAAGCCCTTTGTTGTCTCGGAACTGCCGGAAACCGATTGGGTCGCCCATGTGCGCCGCGAACTGGCACCGGTCGAGGCTGGCCGGTTCTTTGTCTATGGCTCGCATGACGCAGACAAGCTGCCCGCAGACCGCATCCCGCTGCTGATCGAGGCGGCGATGGCATTCGGCACCGGCCACCACGGCACCACTCTGGGTTGCCTCAAGGCGCTGGACCATCTGCTGGATCAGGGCTTTCGTGGCGAAAAAGTGGCCGATATCGGCTGCGGCACTGCGGTGCTGGCAATGGCGGCAGCGCGGGTCTGGGACGGCACCATTCTGGCCAGCGACATTGACCAGGTTGCGGTTGAAGTCGCTGAAGCAAATCTTAAGGCCAATGGCATGGAAGGCCAGGTTGCCTGTGTGGAGGCCGCCGGTTTTGATCACCCGGATCTGCAGGCGCAGGCGCCCTTTGACCTCATCTTTGCCAATATATTGAAGGGGCCTCTGGTCGCTTTGGCCCCGGATGTCGCCGCGAATTTGCGCCCCGGCGGCTATGCGATTCTCTCCGGAATCCTGAACGAACAGGCCGGGGACGTGGTTAACGTTTATACACAGAACGGCATCAATCCCGAGCGCCGGGATGAAATTGGTGAATGGACAACGTTACTTCTGCGTAAAGCGGGTTGATTGACTTAACTTTGTGGCGAATTTGAATGGTTTGCCGCATTTTCGCCCCAATTCGAGCCAAAGATGGGCCATCCGCTGGTGGGGGCCAGTTCGGAGGCTCGTAATGGGCGAACATCGTGATCAGTTCCAGGCGCGCTTGAAGCACATCAACCGCAAACATGAAGCCCTGTCTGCGGGCTATTCCGCCAAGCTGCGGCCGGACGGGCTGCTGGTGGTGAAGCCGCAGCGGCTGCAGTCCCGGATTTCGGGGCGCTCCATCGTTTTATTTGTTGCGGCGTTCCTGCTGTTCAAAGGCTTCCTGATGGCCGCGCTTGGCTTTGGCAGCTATGACGAGCGGGTGCAGACTCTGGCCGGCGGCAGCGGCATAGAGCGTGCGGGCGCCTTCCTGATGCAGGCCGATCCGGTGTCAGTTCTCCTGGCCCGGAAAATCGGGCCCGTTCTGCGCTGACAGCAATGTCAGCAGAGGGTGAAAAAAGGCCGCTGGCAGGGGGGAGCCGGCGGCCTTTTATTGTGCCGCGGTCTTGCCGCGCAACCCAGCAACAAAAAACGCCGCGGCCTTTTCAGGTCCGCGGCGTTTTCCTAATCGCCCCGAGGGAGGAGGCAGGGCGGAAAAAGAGTGCTCAGAAAGCAGTTTTGCCAGTTGCAACAGACTCGATGTCGCCGCGCGACATGCCGATGTCGGCCAGTTCACGGTCGGTCAGGCCCGACAGGGCGTTGCGGGTTGCACGGGCGTCATTCCAGGCAGCAAGCATGCCGGTTGCGGTTGCAACCAGTGCGCCGAAACGGCCAAACAGGCCGGTGGAACCATAGGTGGTGCGGGTAGTGTCAAATGCGGCCATATCCGTGTCCTCTGATCTGGTGTTGGCTTTCGTCGCGGTGTTGCGATGGCGGCGATCTAGTGAGGAAAATCCGACCCGGCAAGGTCCGAAATTGCATGTGTCGTATGCAATCAGCGCATAGCTTTGCGCCATATAAATAAGGCATAAACGCCCGGTTGCCGAAAATGCCGGAAAATGTCGCTGACGCCTCTGCAGAGGGTCGGAAACAGACCTTGCTGGCGCGGTTTTGCAATTGGCGGATGCGGGAAAGCAATTGGACATGTTCGCGTTTTGTGCTAATCGTGAGGAAAATAATTTCTGATAAGCGGGCAGGGACCGGGCACATCATGCGGATTTTGGGAATTGATCCGGGGTTGCGGAACCTCGGATGGGGCGTGATCGAATCAAATGGCTCCCGGCTGAGCCACGTTGCCAACGGCGTCTGCACCTCCGATGGCGATGATTTGGGAGAGCGGCTGCTGTCGCTGCACAATCAGGTCACCGAAATCATCGAGGCCTATGCCCCGGATCAGGCCGCGATCGAACAGACCTTTGTGAACAAGGACGGCGCCGGCACGCTGAAGCTGGGCCAGGCGCGGGGCGTGGCGCTGTTGACGCTGGCCAAGGCCGGGCTGCCGGTGGGGGAATATGCCCCGAACCGGGTCAAGAAAACGGTGGTGGGCGTCGGCCACGCCGAAAAGGAACAGGTCATGCATATGGTCAAACTGCAGTTGCCTGGCTGCCTGCCCAAAAATACCGATGCCGCCGATGCGCTGGCGATTGCGATCTGCCACGCCTATTACGGGGGCACGCAGCAGCGGCAGCTGAGGGAGAAACGCGCATGATTGGCAGGCTGGCATGATAGGCAAATTGACAGGCCGCCTCGACTACCGGTCGCAGGATCACGTGCTGATCGACGTGCGCGGCGTCGGTTACATCGTCTATTGCTCCGACCGCACTATGGCGACGCTGCCGGGCACGGGCGAGGCAATCGCGCTTTATACCGAGATGGTGGTGCGCGAAGACCTGATGCAGCTTTATGGTTTCACCTCTTTAGTGGAGAAGGAATGGCACCGGCTGCTGACATCGGTGCAGGGGGTCGGGGCCAAGGTCTCGCTGGCCATCCTCGGCGCGCTGGGGCCGGACGGGGTGAGCAGGGCGATCGCTTTGGGCGACTGGGCCTCGGTGAAGGCGGCCAAGGGCGTCGGCCCCAAGACCGCGCAGCGCATCGTGCTGGACCTCAAGGACAAGGCGCCGGGTGTGATGGCCATGGGAGGAGCTGTGGCGGATGCGATGGACGGTCCCGGGCTGGAGGTGATCGAGGACGCCGGGCCGGCACCTGCTGACAAACCGGTCCGCAAGGCGCCGCCAAAGAAACCCACCGGGGCTGCTGCAGCTTCCGCAGGGGCGCTGTCGGCTTTGGGTAATCTCGGCTATGGTCCGTCGGATGCGGCGGCAGCTGTGGCAGAGGCTGCGGCGACCTATCCGGATGCGGATGAAGCAGAGCTGATCCGCGCAGCACTGCGCCTGCTGGCGCCGAAGGGGTGATCGGGATGGCGAACAATCATGAAGGGCAGCGCCCGCCCGTCAAACCGTGGGTTTGCCTTTGGCAAAACGGGGCGGGCCGCCGGAACTCTGCTGCGGGGTGGTCGAAATGATTGACGCCGACCCCGCCCTGCGCCCAGACCCTTTGCCTGAGGACAACGACCGTGCCCTGCGCCCGCAGGGACTTGGCGAATTCATCGGCCAGGCCGAAGCCCGCGCCAACCTTAAGGTCTTTATTGAATCCGCCCGCCGCCGCGGCGAGGCGATGGACCACACGCTGTTCCACGGCCCTCCCGGCCTTGGCAAAACCACTCTGGCCCAGATTATTGCCCGTGAACTGGGGGTGAATTTCCGCATGACCTCCGGCCCGGTTCTGGCCAAAGCCGGCGATCTGGCCGCGATCCTCACCAATCTCGAAGCCAGCGACGTGCTGTTCATCGACGAAATCCACCGGCTGAACCCGGCTGTCGAGGAAGTGCTTTATCCGGCAATGGAGGATTTCGAGCTGGATCTGGTGATCGGTGAAGGCCCCGCGGCGCGCACCGTCCGGATTGAGCTGCAGCCCTTTACCCTGGTCGGGGCCACCACCCGAATGGGCCTGCTGACCACACCGCTGCGCGACCGCTTCGGCATCCCGACCCGATTGCAGTTTTATACCATTGACGAACTGTTCGAGATTGTCCGCCGCAATGCCCGCAAGCTGGGTGCGCCTGCGGATGATGCCGGCGCCCGCGAGATAGCGCGGCGCGCCCGCGGCACCCCCAGGATCGCCGGGCGGCTCTTGCGCCGCGTTGTGGACTTTGCGGTTGTGGAGGGCGATGGCACGATCACCCGCGAACTGGCCGATGGGGCGCTGACCCGGCTGGGGGTGGATCAGCTGGGGCTGGATGGCGCCGACAGGAGGTATCTGGCTCTGGTCGCGGAGAATTACGGCGGCGGGCCGGTGGGGATTGAAACGATCTCCGCGGCCTTGTCCGAGAGCCGTGATGCGCTGGAGGAAGTGATAGAGCCCTACCTTTTGCAGCAGGGCCTGATCCAGCGCACCCCGCGCGGGCGGATGCTGGCGCAGAAGGCCTGGACCCATCTGGGTATGGCGCCGCCGCGCTCACGGAACGATCTGTTCGGGTAAGCAGCGGGTAAACTACTATAAGTTGTGCCAGCCTTGCTGTCCAAATGTTTCGTGCGCGAAACATTGCGTCAGGAGTGATGCCCTATACTGCGGGGCGGAAAGCAGAGGCGATGTGCCTCTGCGATGGGCGGGCCGGGCTGGCGGGCCGCAGGCTGCTGATCACAGGGGGACCTGCCCGGGAGCCGCGCCGCGCCAGCGGCGCCTGGCCCAAGGCTGTTCCCGGCCCCCTGGCGCAGCCAGGTGGCCGGGCAGGCGCGGGAGCCTCCCCCTTGCCGCCGCGCGGCACAGACGGCATAGACTGGGCAGGATCAAGGAGACGCATATGACCGCCCAGCTGCCAGACCTGACGCCCGAACAGATCGAAGCCTTGTTCACTCGCCAAGACGGCTCTTACGCCTGTGCCCGCTGGGGCCGGCCGGTGGCGCCGATCGTCTTTGGGGTTCAGGACGAGACGCTGAAAACCGTAAAGGGTGCGCTGGAGGCGGTGATGACCCTGGCCGGCCATCAGATGGCCGAGACCGATCCGGAGCTGGGGTCCAACTTGATGTTCTTCTTCTTTCGCGACTGGGACGAATTGCTGGAGGTGCCGGATCTGGACAGGTTGATCCCGGGGCTTGCACCTTTGGTTGCCAGGTTGAAAGATGCGGAGGCCAGCCAGTACCGGGCGTTCCGGTTTGACGATCAGGGCGGCATCAAGGCAGCTTTTGTCTTCCTGCGGATGCGGGGTGCCATGACGCAGATGCCGGCCGAAACGCTGGCGCTGACCCAGGCGGTGCAGGTGGCGCTGATGTGGGGAGATGCGGCCTTTGCCGAGGCCTCGCCGCTGGCGGTGCTGCCGGGCACCGGCGCCACCATTCTGCGCCCCGAAATTGCAGGGATCATCGCGGCAGCTTATGACCGGATGATGCCGGTGGCCGCAGACGACAAATCCCACGCTCTGCGCTTGTTTGCGCGCCTCCAAGCCCCGGCAGCGGGGCAGCCGCAGTCCTGATGCGCGCTTTCGCAGGTTTGCCGCTGCCGGATGCAGCCCTCGGCGCTCTGGAGCGTGTGCAAGAGGAACTGACGGTGGGGCGGCAGGTCCCGGCAGAGAACATGCACCTGACGCTGGCTTTTCTGGATGATCAGCCGGAACAGGTGCTGCAGGCCTTGCATCAGGAGCTTGCCGGGATCCGCGCGCCGGTTCTGACCCTCAGCATTCAGGGGCTGGAGGTGTTTGGCGGCAAGCAGCCGCGGGTTCTGGCTGCGGCGGTGCAAAAGACGCCGGAGCTGAGCCGCCTGCGGAACCAAGTGCGCAGTGCCTGTCAGGCTGCGGGGATCGCCTTAGCGCGGGAGCGGTTCCGCCCGCATGTGACGCTGGCCCGCTTCCCGCGGCATCTGCAGCCGGGGCAGCTGGAGAAGATCGCCGGGTTTCTGCAGCAGGCGGCGGTGGTCCGGCTGCAGGCAGAGGCAGACTGTTTTGCGCTCTACCAGTCCACGCTGGCCCCCGAAGGCGCGCGCTATGATGTCCTGGCAGAATACCCGCTGGAAGGCTGAAGCGCTTGCGGCGGCCCGGTCCCAGCCATAGATTGCCAGCAGAGCCACAGGAGCGCTGAGCATGATCCACGAATTCCCGGTGCGGGTCTACTACGAGGACACCGACATGGGCGGGATCGTCTATCACGCCAATTACCTGCGGTTTATCGAACGTGCCCGCAGCGACTGGGTGCGCGGCATCGGCGTTGATCAGAACGCCATGCGCGAGGCCGGGCTGATCTATGCGGTGCGCCGGATTGAGGCGGATTACCTGGCGCCGGCCAAATTCGACGAGAAGCTGCTCGTCACAACCTCAATGCACAATGTGACTCCGGCCCGGATGACCCTGATCCAGGAGGTGACCCGCGGCGGCCAGCCGCTGTTCCGGGCCCAGGTCACCATTGTCTGCATCACCACAGGGGGCAAGCCTGCGCGGCTTCCGGCAGAGATTCGCGCATTGCGGTAACATTTGGTGCTGTGGCGCCTGTTTTTATGGCCTTTGACATTGAACTGGGCTAGCCTTTGGCCAAATAAGGCCGGAGAAACGGCCGGGAAAATTAGAGCAGGCGAATGGAAGCAGAAACTCTGGCGCTGGCGCAGGAGATTGATTTCTCCATGTGGGGCCTTTTCGCGCGGGCCACCGTAACCGTGAAACTGGTGATGCTGATGCTGGTCGGGGCTTCGGTCTGGTCCTGGGGCATCATCATTCAGAAGACAATCAACTACCGCAAGGCGCGCGGCGAAGCGGATGCCTTTGACCGCGCCTTCTGGTCCGGCAACCCGCTGGATGAGCTGTTCGACCAGGTCGGGGCAGAGCCGCCGGGGCAGGCCGCACGAATCTTCTCGGCGGGCATGACGGAATGGCGGCGCAGTCATCGCAGCGACGGCGGGCTGATTCCCGGCGCGCAGGCGCGCATCGACCGGTCGATGGATGTTGCCATTGCCAAAGAGACCGAGGGGCTGCAAAGCGGCTTGTCGATCCTTGCCACCGTCGGTTCCACCGCGCCCTTTGTGGGGCTGTTCGGCACCGTCTGGGGCATCATGACCGCCTTTATCGAGATTGCAGAGCAGCAGAACACCAACCTGGCCGTGGTGGCGCCGGGCATCGCCGAGGCGCTGATGGCGACCGGTCTGGGCTTGCTGGCGGCGATCCCTGCTGTGGTCTTCTACAACAAGCTGAGCGCGGACAGCGACCGTATCATCGGCGGCTATGAGGCCTTTGCCGATGAGTTCGCCACCATTCTCAGCCGCCAGTTGGATTCCTGAGGGATGGGCGCCGCTGTCCAGCAGCCGCAGGGAGGCGGCAACCGCCGCCGGGGCCGCCGCCGCGGACGCGGGCGGCCAATGTCGGAAATCAATGTCACGCCCTTTGTGGACGTGATGCTGGTGCTGCTGATCATCTTTATGGTGGCTGCACCGCTGATGACCGTCGGCGTGCCGGTGGAACTGCCCAAAACGGCTGCGGGTGCATTGTCCGGTGATGAGGAAGAGCCGCTGACCGTCACCATGACCGCAGCAGGCGGGGTGGAAATCCAGACCACGCCGGTGGCGCGCGATGAACTGGTGCTCAAGCTGCAGGCAATTGCAGCCGAGCGCAGCTCGGACCGGGTGTTCCTGCGCGCTGACGGGCGGATTGCCTATGCGGATGTGATGCAGGTGATGGGTGCGCTGAACGCAGGCGGGTTTTCCAATGTTGGGCTGGTGACGGACACCGGCGGACTGGCCCTGGACGGGCAGCCGTCTGAGGGCGCAGGGCAATAAGCGGGGACGCGGGCGGTGCAGACCGGAACCAGGATCTCTCTTGCCGGACACGGGCTGTTGATGGGATGGGTTGTCTTTGGCGCCTGGTTCCCGTCTGAACCCTTGCCGTCCCGGGTGCAGCAAGTCGCGCTGATTTCGGCCGAGCAGTTTGAAAAGCTCAGTCAGCAGCGTCAGGCGCCGCAAGTCGCGCCCGAACCTGCACCGTTGGATGAACCGGCCGAAGTGCAGCCCGCGCCCGAGCCGGCACCGCAGCCGGATCCTGAGCCGGAAACCGTTCAGCCCGAACCGGTCACGCCGGCGGCGCCGGATCCGCAGGTGACAGAGATCCCTGAGCCGCAGCCTGAGCCGGATGTGCCGGCCACTCCGCCTGCAGCGGCTGAGGCGCCGGAGATTGCCGCGCTGGTGCCGCAGCTGCGCCCTGAGACCGCGCCGCGCCCGGTGGAGCGGGTCGCGCCTGAGCCTGTCGCGCCGCCGGAGCCGGACACCCGTGTGGATGACATCGCCCAGCCGGAAGTGTCGCCGGAAGAAGGTGCGGAAACCGAGCAGGAGGCGCAGGAAGCGACCGCGGCTGAGGCCGCCAGCGACCGGATCGTGACCGAAGAGAACGAAGGCGAGGATGTCGCAGCCTCTGCTGCGCCGGAAGTGTCTGTGCGGCCCAAGACACGGCCAGCCCGGCCGCAGCCGGAAGAGGCCGTGGAAGCGGCCCAGCCGGCAGAACAGGCGCAGCCGGAGACGGCGGATACGCCCTCCGCGGTGGAGGATGCTTTGGCTGAAGCGCTGGCAGGCGGTGCCGATGTGGAAGCGCCGGAACCGTCCGGCCCGCCGCTGACGCTGGGCGAGAAGGACGCCCTGCGGGTTGCGGTTTCGCAGTGCTGGAACGTGGGCTCGCTGTCGACTGATGCGTTGAACACTACGGTGGTTGTGGCGGTGTCGCTGGCACAGGACGGCAAGCCGGACAGCGGCAGCATCCGGATGCTGTCGAGCACCGGCGGCTCGTCGTCGGCGGCACAGCAGGCCTTTGGGGCCGCCCGGCGGGCAATAATCCGCTGCGGAGCCAAGGGGTTTCAGCTTCCCCCTGAAAAATACGCGCAATGGCGTGATATTGAGATGACATTCAATCCTGAAAGGATGCGGATCAAATGAGGAAAATTCTGGCAGCTCTGCTGATCGGGGCTTCGGCACTGGCCGGAGCGGGCGCCGCTGCGGCGCAGACCGGCCCGCTCCGCATCGAGATTGATCAGGGTGTGATTGAGCCATTGCCCTATGCGGTGCCGGATTTCGTGCCGGAGACCCCTTCGGCTGCTGAACATGCGGCGCAGATCGCGCGGGTGGTGGCGGCGGATCTGAGCGGCACCGGGTTGTTCCGGGAAGTGCCCGCCAGCGCCCATATCTCCAAGGTGACCGGCTTTGACGATCCGGTGAAGTACGCCGACTGGAAGGCGGTGAACGCGCAGGCGCTGATCACCGGCGCGGTCAGTGTCACCGGCAACCGGCTGACGGTGCGGTTCCGCGGCTATGATGTGTTTGCGGAAAAGGAGCTGGAAAGCGCGCTGCAATTCTCCGGCACCACTGGCGGTTGGCGCCGGATGGCGCATAAGGTGGCCGATGCGATCTACAGCGAGATCACCGGCGAGAGCGGTTATTTCGACAGCCGGGTGGTCTATGTCTCCGAAAGCGGCCCCAAGAACGACCGCCGCAAGCGGCTGGCGATCATGGATTACGACGGTGCTAACGTGCAGTACCTGACCAACAGTGCCGCGCTTGTGCTGGCGCCGCGGTTTTCGCCCACCGGCGACCGGGTGCTTTACACCAGCTATGAAAGCGGTTTTCCGCAGATCCATGTGCTGGACGTCGGCCAGGTGCAGCGCAAGATTCTGTCCAGCGGCGACGGCATCATGAGTTTTGCGCCGCGGTTTGCCCCTGACGGACGCACGGTGGTCTATTCGCAGACCCAGGGCGGCAATACGGATCTGTTCTCGATGGATATCGGGACCGGAGCCAAGACCCGGCTGACCTCGGCGCCCTCGATCGAGACCGCGCCATCGTTTTCGCCTGACGGGTCGCAGGTTGTCTTTGAAAGCGACCGCTCGGGCAGCCAGCAGCTGTATGTAATGCCCGCAAGCGGCGGCGAGGCGCGGCGGATCAGTTTCGGCCAGGGGCGCTATGGCACCCCGGTGTGGTCGCCGCGCGGGGACATGATTGCCTTTACCAAACAGAACAAGGGCCGGTTCCATATCGGCGTGATGCGCACCGACGGCAGCGAAGAACGTTTGCTGACGGCCTCGTTCCTGGATGAGGGGCCGACCTGGGCGCCCAATGGCCGGGTGATCATGTTCACCCGCGAAAGCCAGGGCAGCACCGGGCGGGCGCTGCTCTATTCGGTGGACATCACCGGGCGCAATCTGAAGCCGGTGCGGACGCCGGACGGGGCCTCGGATCCGGCCTGGTCGCCGTTGCAAAGGTAAAAGGGCCGTTAGGGCGGGGATACCCGCATAGAACCACCCCCGGGCTTATGCTAGTTTCGGGTCAAGAAACGCAAAGGGATAGGCAGACGATATGAGCGGTTTGAAATTGGCAATGGCGGCGGTGGCCGTGCTGGGGCTGACAGCCTGCAGCAGCAACCCATGGAACGACGATTTGAACGGCAGCGCCGGGGCAGGCGGTGCGGGGGCCGGCGCTGGCGCGCTGGATCCGGCCAGCCCGGCCTATTTCCAGCAGACCGTGGGCGACCGGGTGCTGTTTGCAATCGACCAGTCCACCCTGTCTCCTGCGGCTCAGGCAACGCTGCAAGGCCAGTCGCAGTGGCTGACACGGAACGCCGATTATGTAGTCACCATCGAAGGGCACGCGGACGAGCAGGGCACCCGCGAATACAACCTTGGCCTGGGTGCGAAACGCGCCAATGCAGCCCGCGAATACCTGATGTCCCAAGGTGTCGCCGGCAGCCGCATCAAGGTGGTAAGCTTTGGCAAGGAACGCCCGCTGGAAATCTGCTCGGACGAGGTCTGCTATTCCAAGAACCGCCGCGCGGTGACGGTGCTGGCAGGCGGGTTGACGGGGTAACGCCATGAAACCTTTGCGCATTGCGCTTTTGGCCTCTGTACTGCTGCTGCCGCTGCCGCTGCCGCTGGCGGCACAGGATCAGCAGACCCTCGCGGACATCCGCCAGGAGCTGACCGTTCTGCATGTCGAGATCCAGCGGCTGAAGCGGGAACTGTCGACCACCGGCGCGCCCTCTGCGGATATTTCCGGCAATACTGTTCTGGACCGGGTCGGTGCGATTGAAAGCGAGCTGCAGCGGCTGACCCTGCAGACCGAAGAGATGGGCCACCGGATCGACCGGATTGTCACCGATGGCACCAACCGGATTGGAGACCTGGAATTCCGGTTGGTCGAGCTGGAGGGCGGCGACATCGGCGCCTTGGGCGAGACAACAACCCTGGGCGGCGGCGAGCTGCCGATTGCCGGTGCAGGCGCCATTGCTGCTGCTGAGGACAGCCCGGCCAGCGGCGAGCTGGCAATTGGCGAGCAGGCGGATTTCGATGCCGCCGAAAAACTGCTGTCCGAGGGGCTTTTTCAGGATGCGGCGGAGAGGTTCGCGGCGTTCAATCAGGTCTATCCGGGCAGCCCGCTGGCGCCGGCCGCCGAATTCAGCCGCGGCAAGGCACTGGATGGTCTCGGTGACACCCGCGAAGCTGCGCGGGCCTATCTGGCGGCCTTCACCGGTAATTCTGCCGGCCCGGTGGCCCCCAAAGCGCTGCTTGAGCTGGGCTCGGCGCTGGGCCGCCTTGGCCAGACCGATCAGGCCTGTGTCACGCTGACCGAGGTCGGTGTGCGCTTTCCGGGTGCGGCGGAAGAGGCCGCCGCCGCGGCGGAAATGGCCAAGCTGGGCTGTTCTTGACGGGCGCGCGTCAAAATATCCTGCCCCTGGTGCGGAGCCAGTTCCGCTCCGCCCTTCCTGACCGGCTGGGGATTGCGATTTCCGGCGGCGGTGATTCGATGGCGCTGATGCATCTGCTGCACGATTGTTTCACCAGCGGCGAAGTGGCGTTGTTTGCCGCCACAGTGGACCACGGGTTGCGCCCGGAAGCAGCGGCAGAGGTCGAGGCCGCGGGGGCAGCAGCAGCCCGGCTTGGCATCAGTCATGAGGTGTTGCGCTGGGAGGACGGCCCCCAGGAAGGCAATCTGCAGAATCAGGCCCGTGACGCGCGGTACGACCTGCTGACCGGCTGGGCGCGGCGCCACGGCATTCCGGTGCTGGCACTGGGCCACACCGCCGATGATCAGGCTGAAACGGTGCTGATGCGGATGGCGCGCGCCTCGGGTGTGACCGGGCTGTCGGGCATGGCAGAGCGGCGCACGCACAACGGCGTGACGCTGCTGCGGCCGCTGCTGGATGTGACCCGCTGCGAATTGCGCGACTATCTGCAAACCCGCGGCATCGCTTGGTCTGAAGACCCGAGCAACGAGGATACCAGGTTCGAGCGGGTCCGGGTGCGCCGGGCGCTGGAGGAACTGGCGCCGCTGGGGCTGACCGCTGCTGTTTTGGCCAAGATTGCCCGCAATATGGCCAAAGCCCGTGAAGCGCTGGACTGGTATGTGTTTCTCGCCGCCCGCGACCTGGCGCATGTGCAGGCGGGGGCGGTTGTTCTGTGCCAGCGCAAATTCCGAACTTTGCCCAGTGAAATCAGCCATCGGCTGCTGGTGCGGGCCTTTCAGTGGATTTCCGGCACCGCTTACCCGCCGCGGCGGGTGCCGATGGAAAAAGCCGTTCTGGCGGCCCGCAACGGCGGATCAGCCACATTGGCGGGCTGCCGCCTGGTTACTACCAGCAAACAGATATGGATCTGCCGTGAATATAATTCTGTGCGCGGCGAGGCGTCCCTGCCGGGGCAGGCCTGGGATAAAAGATGGGAAGTTTATGGCGGTAACGCAAAGGGTTGCGAGGTTCGTGCGCTAGGCCCAAAGGGACTGCAACAGTGCCCTGACTGGCGTGCCGCCGGGGTGCCTGGTGCCGTTCTGCAGGCCACGCCGGCGGTATGGCTGGGCGGGGAATTGGCGGCTGCACCTGCGGCTGGATTCGCCAATGGCTGGTCAGCGGAATTGGCTGGAACCGAAGAAGAGTTCTTTGCATCCCTTTTATCGCATTGAACCTGCCCGAATGATCCTTATTTTAAGCACAACGCAGGCGGCCCGTGTGGCGCGCCTATCTGATAGGGAGAACTTTCCTTGGGCAACGCTCGCAATATCGCCTTCTGGGTTGTTCTGTTTCTGCTGATTCTGGCGCTGTTCAATTTGTTCAGCGGTTCCGGCAGCACGATGCAGAGCCGTGAACGCACTTTCTCGGACTTCGTCAGCTCGGTTGAGACCGGCAAGGTCAGCACTGTCACTTTGGACGGGGAGCAGGTGCGCTACACCACGACCGATGGGCAGAACTATGTCACCATCAAACCGGCCGATGCCGAAGTCACCGCGCTTCTGATCGACAAGAACATTCCGGTGCGCGCCGAAAAACAGCAGCAGTCGGGCTTTCAGTCCTTCCTGATCACGCTGCTGCCGTTCATTCTGCTGATCGGTGTCTGGATCTATTTCATGAACCGGATGCAGGGCGGCGGCAAAGGCGGCGCCATGGGTTTCGGCAAGTCGAAGGCCAAGATGCTGACCGAGAAGCACGGCCGTGTCACCTTTGACGATGTGGCTGGCATTGATGAGGCCAAGGAAGAGCTGGAAGAGATCGTGGAATTCCTGCGCAACCCGCAGAAATTTTCGCGCCTCGGCGGCAAGATCCCCAAGGGCGCGCTGCTGGTGGGCCCTCCGGGCACCGGTAAGACGCTTTTGGCCCGCGCCATCGCAGGCGAGGCCGGGGTGCCGTTCTTCACCATTTCAGGTTCGGACTTTGTGGAAATGTTTGTCGGCGTTGGTGCCTCCCGTGTGCGCGACATGTTCGAGCAGGCGAAGAAAAACGCGCCCTGCATCGTCTTCATCGACGAGATCGATGCCGTCGGCCGCCATCGTGGTGCAGGCTATGGCGGCGGCAACGATGAACGCGAACAGACGCTCAACCAGCTGCTGGTCGAAATGGACGGCTTTGAGGCCAATGAGGGCGTGATCATTCTGGCGGCGACCAACCGCAAGGACGTGCTGGACCCGGCGCTGCTGCGTCCTGGCCGCTTTGACCGCAACGTGACTGTTGGCAACCCCGACATCAAAGGCCGCGAAAAGATCCTGGGCGTGCATGCCCGCAAGACTCCGCTGGGCCCGGATGTGGACTTGCGCATCATCGCCCGCGGCACGCCTGGTTTCTCGGGTGCGGATCTGGCCAACCTGGTCAACGAGGCGGCGCTGATGGCCGCCCGTGTCGGCCGCCGCTTTGTCACCATGGAAGATTTCGAATCGGCCAAGGACAAGGTGATGATGGGGGCTGAGCGCCGCTCGATGGTGCTGACCCAGGACCAGAAAGAAAAGACCGCCTTTCACGAGGCAGGCCACGCGGTTGTCGGCCTGAAGCTGCCAGAATGCGATCCGGTCTATAAGGCGACAATCATTCCGCGCGGCGGTGCGCTGGGGATGGTGGTGTCCCTGCCGGAAATGGACCGGCTGAACTGGCACCGCGATGAGTGCCAGCAGAAGCTGGCCATGACGATGGCGGGCAAGGCGGCTGAAGTGATCAAATACGGCGAAGATCATGTGTCTAACGGCCCGGCCGGCGATATCCAGCAGGCCAGCCAATTGGCCCGCGCCATGGTGATGCGCTGGGGCATGTCCGACAAGGTCGGCAATATCGATTATGCCGAAGCGCATGAAGGCTACTCGGGCAACACTGCCGGCTTCTCGGTCTCGGCCCATACCAAGGAGATGATCGAGGAAGAGGTGAAAAGCTTCATCCAGTCAGGCTATGACCGCGCCTTTCAGATCCTGACCGACCATCACGATGAATGGGAACGCCTGGCGCAGGGGCTGTTGGAGTACGAGACGCTGACCGGTGACGAGATCAAGCGGGTCATGAACGGCGAACCTCCGCAGGCGGGCGATGACGAGGACAGCGGTGAGGACCAGGGCAATGCTTCGGTCACCGCAATCCCCAAGGCCAAGCCGAAAAAATCCCCGCCGGAAGGCGGCATGGAGCCTGAGCCGTCGGCATAAGGATCCAGATCTGAATATGAAACGTCCCGGAAGCCGGTTGCGGTTTCCGGGACGTTTTTTTTGGAAGGGAGGCGGGGGCCGCGGCAGGCAGCAAAGCTGCCTGCCGCGGCCCCCGCCCGGATCGGATCGCATTGGCGATCCGATCCTTTGGCCTGCTGCGCCATTCCCTCGTCCGGAAACAAAGGGGTAGCAGGCGCTTTCGCGCTGGCAACCCTTGCCAAAGCGTGTAGCTTCCGCCGGGATTGATTAAATTTCAGCAGGAGATACAGGCAATGCCGGTATTACGGGACAGCGGGTTCAAGGGCGAAATCACATGGCTGGGCATGGTTCCGGCCGGCGATAGTCTGCAGTCCGAGCCGGCTGACCAGTTGCGCTTGGGGTTTTCCGGCATTGCCGGTGAACGCCACGAAGGTGAGAACCGCGCCTCCTGCGTGCGGGTTCGTAATCTTTATCCGGAAGGCACCGAAATCCGCAATGTCCGCCAGCTGACAATTTTGTCCGAGGAAGAGCTGGCGCTGATCGCGGCGGATATGGGGATGGAGCGGATCGATCCTGCCTATTTGGGCGCCACGATCATCCTTCGCGGCATCCCGGACTTCACCTTTGTGCCGCCTGGTTCCCGGCTGCAGGGACCGGACGGAGTAACCTTGACTATCGACATGGAAAACCGGCCTTGCGTCCTGCCAGGGCGGGAGATTGAAAATGATCACAGCGGATATGGCGCCCGGTTCAAGCCGGCCGCAAAGAATCGCCGGGGAATCACCGCTTGGGTGGAACGGCCGGGAAGCCTGTCTCTGGGCGGCGAATTCAGCCTCTTTGTGCCGGACCAGCGCGCTTGGGCGCCGTGATTTCCTCCTTTTAGGGGAATGCGTTTCCTTTAAGGAACCGTGATGGGGGCTGCGAAAGACCTCACGCCGCTTCAAGGCAGGATAATGTCGGAAATCAAGCGCGTGTTTTGCCGCATATTGGCTAAGTCTATCGCGAAACCGGCATCTCTGTGCCGGCGATCGTATGCAAACTCAGCAGGAACCTTGCCATGAGCTACAAGAGTGACATCGAGATTGCGCGTGAAGCGCAGAAGAAGCCGATCCAGGAGATTGGTGCGAAGATCGGGATTTCGGACAGCGATCTGCTGCCCTACGGCCACGACAAGGCAAAGGTGTCCCAGTCCTTCATCAACTCGGTGCAGGGCAAGGAAGACGGCAAGCTGATCCTGGTGACCGCGATCAACCCGACCCCGGCGGGCGAAGGCAAGACCACCACCACCGTGGGTCTGGGCGACGGCCTGAACCGGATTGGCAAGAACGCGATGATCTGTATCCGCGAGGCCTCCCTCGGCCCGAACTTCGGCATGAAGGGCGGCGCGGCCGGCGGCGGTTACGCGCAAGTGGTGCCGATGGAGGAAATGAACCTCCACTTCACCGGCGACTTCCACGCCATCACCTCGGCCCACTCGCTGCTGTCGGCGATGATCGACAACCACATCTACTGGGGCAACGAGTGCGAGATCGACACCCGCCGCGTCGCATGGCGCCGGGTTGTCGACATGAACGACCGGGCGCTGCGCACCATCACCGCGTCGCTGGGCGGCGTCAGCAACGGTTTCCCGCGCGAAGCCGGTTTTGACATCACCGTGGCGTCGGAAGTGATGGCGATTCTGTGCCTGGCCAACGACCTCAAGGACCTGGAAAAGCGCCTGGGCGACATCATCGTGGCCTACCGCCGCGACAAGACCCCGGTCTACTGCCGTGACATCAAGGCCGAAGGCGCAATGACCGTTCTGCTGAAAGACGCGATGCAGCCGAACCTGGTGCAGACCCTGGAAAACAACCCGGCCTTTGTGCATGGCGGCCCCTTCGCCAACATCGCACACGGCTGCAACTCGGTGATCGCCACCAAGACCGCGCTGAAAGTCGCCGACTATGTGGTGACTGAGGCAGGCTTTGGCGCCGATCTGGGTGCCGAGAAGTTCATGAACATCAAGTGCCGCAAGGCAGGCATCGCACCCTCCGCGGTTGTGCTGGTTGCCACCGTGCGCGCGATGAAGATGAACGGCGGCGTTGCCAAGGCGGATCTGGGCGCCGAGAATGTCGAGGCGGTGAACGCGGGCTGTGCCAACCTGGGCCGCCACATCGAGAACATCAAATCCTTTGGTGTGCCGGTTGTGGTTGCGATCAACCACTTTGTCACCGACACCGATGCCGAAGTGGACGCCGTCAAAGCCTACGCCGCCACCCATGGCGTCGAAGCGGTTCTGTCGCGCCACTGGGAACTGGGTTCGGAAGGCTCGGCGCCGCTGGCCGAGAAAGTTGTGGAGATCGTCGATGCGGGCCAGGCCAATTTTGCGCCGATCTACCCGGACGAGATGTCGCTGTTCGACAAGATCGACACCATCGCCAAGCGCATCTACCGCGCCGACGAGGTGCTGGCCGACAACAAGATCCGCAACCAGCTGAAGGAATGGGAAGACGCAGGATACGGCAACCTGCCGGTCTGCATGGCGAAGACCCAGTACTCCTTCTCGACCGACCCGTCGTTGCGCGGCGCGCCCACCGGCCATTCGGTTCCGGTGCGTGAGGTCCGCCTGTCGGCGGGTGCCGGCTTCATCGTCGCGGTCTGCGGCGAGATCATGACCATGCCGGGCCTGCCGCGCAAACCGGCGTCGGAAACCATCCGCCTGAATGACGACGGCCAGATCGAAGGCTTGTTCTAAACGGCGATATGCGACATTCACGGCCCGGGACCCATCCCGGGCCGTGAGAGTTTTAAGACATGAGCACACGCATCCCGCCGCACGCCTGCAGCGATATGGCAAGCCTCCGGCTTCAGATCGACCGGATGGACCGGGAGCTGGTGGCGCTGCTGGCAGAGCGGGCGGCCTACATCGACCGGGCGATCGCGCTGAAGCAGGCAAACGGCTGGCCGGCGCGGATCCCGGAACGGGTTGAAGACGTGGTCATGAAGGCCCGCGCCGCGGCTGACAGGGAAGGGCTGGACCCCGA
Organism: Leisingera sp. F5; assembly: GCF_001593695.1. NCBI lineage: Bacteria > Pseudomonadati > Pseudomonadota > Alphaproteobacteria > Rhodobacterales > Roseobacteraceae > Leisingera > Leisingera sp. F5. Next base: position 165,349 of record NZ_LUKH01000003.1, read on the forward strand.
TCTGGTTGAGCGCCTGTGGCGGCAGCTGGTGGAGTGGTCGATTGCCCGCGAGGCGCGGGTGATCCGTGAGGAATAGGCAGGCGCCAGGGGCGATCCGGGCCTGCGGCAAAGAGGAAGAGATCAAATGGCAGCAACTCTGATTGACGGCAAGGCCTTTGCGGCCAAGGTGCGCGGCCAGGTGGCCGAGCATGTGGCGCGGCTGAAAGAGGAAAACGGCATCACCCCGGGCCTCGCCGTGGTTCTGGTCGGCGAAGATCCGGCCTCCCAGGTCTATGTGCGCTCCAAGGGCAAGCAGACCGTTGAGGTCGGCATGAACTCGGTTGAGCACAAGCTGGATGCGGACACCTCGGAAGCCGATCTGCTGGCGGTGGTTGAGCAGCTGAACAACGATCCCTCGATCCACGGCATTCTGGTGCAGCTGCCGCTGCCGAAGCATATGAACGAGGATCTGGTGATCAACTCGATCGCGCCGGAAAAGGACGTCGACGGCTTCCACATCTCCAATGTGGGCCTCTTGGGCACCGGCCAGAAATCGATGGTGCCCTGCACGCCCTTGGGCTGCCTGATGATGCTGCGCGACCACCACGGGAGCCTGTCGGGCATGGATGCGGTTGTGATCGGCCGTTCCAACATCGTCGGCAAGCCGATGGCGCAGCTGCTGCTGGGCGACAGCTGCACCGTGACCATCGCGCATTCGCGCACCAAGGACCTGCCGGATGTTGTGCGCCGCGCCGACATCGTTGTGGCCGCCGTGGGCCGTCCGGAAATGGTGCCGGGCGACTGGATCAAGGAAGGCGCCACGGTGATCGACGTGGGCATCAACCGGATCGAGCGCGACGGCAAGACCAAGCTGGTGGGCGACGTCGATTTTGCCTCCGCAGCCGAACGCGCCGGCGCCATCACCCCGGTGCCGGGCGGCGTCGGCCCGATGACCATCGCCTGCCTGCTCGCGAACACCGTCACCGCCTGCTGCCGCGCCAACGGTCTGAAAGAGCCCGAAGGCCTGACCGCCTGAAACCGCGCCGCACAACAGCACGGACTGAGATCACCTGCTCCCGCCGGACGTCTCCGGCGGGAGTATTTTTTAAAAAGATGAAGGGCGGGAGGGCTTCTGGAGCCTGGCTGAGCCTCTGTGAAAACGTGAAGAACGCGGGTCAGTTCCTCAGGACGCGACAGGAACCATCGTGCCCTGGAGGATGGCGATCAGCTTTTCCTGGCTGCCCTGCAGCGCGTGGACCTCAGCCGTGACGATGACCAGCCGGCGCCCCGGTTTGATGACCTTGCCGGTTGCCCGCAACGAGTCCCCGGCACCCGGCGCCAGCAAGTTGATCTTCATCTCAGCTGTCATCACTTCACTGCCTTCCGGCATTTTTGTCAGCGCCGCATATCCGGCAGCGGTGTCGCCGATCGCAAAGCTCAGTGCAGCATGAGCCGCATCGTGCTGCTGGCGGCTGCCGGGCAGTATCGGCGCAGTGATCACCACTTCGCCATCCGAGACGCTTTCGATGTTTGCCCCCAGGGTTTGCATCATGCTTTGCCTGGCGAAACTGCTGCGGATGCGGTGTTCCATTTCGAATATCCTTCTTTTGCTGAGGACAAGCATAGAAGAGAAGAGGCGATCCCATGGCGGTGACGCTGCGCCACTTAGCGGGGCATCGGTATGGGCAGGGCTTGCGGACCGGTCAGAATGGCCAGGGCATTCGGCGCCATCAATGATGTAAGGGCCGGATCGGTGCTGCGCAGGCCGCCGGTATAGGTGCCGAAGGCCGGCAGGATCAGGCGGGAGGCGTCCAGCAGGAAACAGGGGCGGGAATTGCTGCGGACGCGGGCCTTGGGATGGAAGTGGCCGGAGATTTCTGCGGTTGCCGGCGGATCGGCAATGTGGCGGAAGGTGAGGGGGCCGGCCTGCAGGCCCGCCAGATGCTCTCCGCCTAAACCGGTAGGGGCGGGGTCGTGGTTTCCCTCGATCCAGATCCAGCGGCGGTTTTGCATCAGGTCTTGGGTTTGGCGCCTTTCCGGGGCCGGCAAGGCTGTGGCTGCGGCATCATCGTCGAAACTGTCGCCGAGGCAAACCACGGTTGCCGGGTTGAAACCGGCGACCAGTCTCTCAAGGCGGTTGAGTGTGTCGCGGCCTTCGTAAGGGGGCAGAGCGCTGCCGCCGCGCCGCGCATGGCGTTCGGATTTTCCCAGATGCAGGTCGGAGACGCAAAGCAGCCGGTGCTCGGCCCACCAGAGCGCACCAGCGCCGAGCGCGGTGAGGTGGGCGTCTGCAAGAGTGAAGTCAAATCCGGTCATGCAGTGGTCTTAGCTATGCAGGCTGAACAGGCAAGCGTTATTGCACCAGCCGGTCCAGACCGGATTGCCGCATCAGCGCTTCGGCCTCGCGTTGCAGCAGCTTTTCCTCGGCGGCGCCCTTGACCGGAACCTTGCCAACCTCCAGCAAGAGCGGCGCTGCGAGCGGAGAGATCCGGTCCAGCGGCCGCAGGGTGATCCGGCCATTGATCCGCGCCAGCATCTGTTCGATGCGGCCAAAGTCCACCAGACCGCGCAAGGCCTCTTCGCGGGTAATGCCCATCAGCAGGTGATCGGGATCGTATTTCCTGAGCGTGTCATAGAGGATATCGGAGGAGAACGCCGCCTGGCGTCCGTTCTTGCGTTGGCCGGGCGCGTTGCGTTCAATCAGTCCGGCGATGGTCGCCGCGCCGCGGAAGGCGCGTTTCATCACTGCGTTGCCGGCTAGCCATCCCTCCAGCCCTGCGCGCAGGGCCGTGACATCGAACAGCGGGTCCGGGTCTGTCAGCGGCTCCAGCCCCCAGATCAAAGTGGCGTAGTCGGTCGAGACAAAGCCAAGCGGGTCGAGGCCGAGTTCTTCCATCCGCTTGGTCAGAAGCAGCCCCAGTGTTTGCTGTGCGTTGCGGCCGGCAAAGCCATAAATGCAGGCATGCTCGCGTCCGTCGTGGGGAAAGCTTTCGATCAGAAGGGACCCGGCGCGGGGAAGGTCCGAGACTTCGCGCTGCAGTTCCAGCCATTCTGCAGTGTGTGGGGGCAGATTTGGCCAGCTGTCCTGTGTGAACATTTCCAGGATGCGGGCGCTGAGCTGGGTGGAGGTGGCGAATTTGGTGCCGGAGAACACTGCGATCTTCGGCTTTTTGCCGGAGTTGCGGGTGACCTCGACGGTCATTTCGCGCAGGCCCTCATAACGCACGGTCCGGCCGCCGATCAGGAAGGTGTCGCCGGGGGTGAGGGTGGCGGCAAAGGCTTCTTCGATCTCACCCAGAGGTTTGCCGCCGCGGCTGCGTTTCAGGCGGACCTTGATCAAGCCGGCGTCCTGGATGGTGCCCAGGTTCATGCGGATGCGGGCGGCGGCACGCGGGTCGCGCAGCTGCCACTTGCCGTCCGGGCGCAGCAGCAGGCGCTGCCATTGGTCGTAGGCTTTCAGCGCGTAGCCGCCGGTGGCACAGAAATCCAGACAGGCATCGAAACCGGCGCGGGTGAGGGCGGCATAGGCGCCGGCGCTGGTTATTTCGCTGTAGAGTTCGTCCGCATCAAACGGCCCGGCGCAGGCTGCAATCAGGATGTGCTGGCAAAGAACGTCGCGGGGACCGGGGCCGCGCGCCTCGCCATCCAGATCGCCTGCACGGACGGCTTCAAGCGCGGCACGGCATTCCACTACCTCAAACCGGTTGGCGGGGACCAAAAGCGCCTTGGACGGGACGTTGTAGCTGTGGTTGGCGCGGCCGATGCGCTGGACCAGGCGTTTGACGTTCTTCGGTGCCCCGATCTGGATCACCAGGTCCACATCGCCCCAGTCGATGCCGAGGTCCAGTGAACCGGTGCAGACAATGGCACGCAGCTCGCCGTGGACCATGGCGGCCTCGATCCGTTCGCGCTGGCCCCGGTCGAGCGAGCCGTGGTGGATCCCGATCGGCAGCGCATCGTCATTGGCGAGCCAGAGATTGCGAAAGAAAATCTCGGCCTGGGCGCGGGTGTTGTGAAAAATCAGCGTGGTTTTATGCGCCTTGATCTGTTCCATCACCGCCGCGATGGCATAGGCCGCGCCGCCGCCAGCCCAGGGCGGGGCCTCGTCGGTTTCCAGCATCCGGATGTCCGGGGCGGGGCCGGGGTCGGCCAGCACGATCTTGCAAGGGTCCGGGTGGCTGGCCAGATAGCTGGCAATGGCCTGCGGGTCGTCCACGGTAGCTGACAGGCCCACCCGGCGCAGATCAGGGCAGAGCGTCTGCAGCCGCGCCAGGGCCAGCATCAGCTGATCGCCGCGTTTGCTTTCAGCGAGCGCATGGATCTCGTCCACCACCACCCGCTTCAGACCTTTGAACGTGCGGGCTGCATCCTCGTAGGAGGTAAGCAGCGCCAGGCTTTCCGGTGTGGTCAGCAGAATATGCGGCGGATCGGCGCGCTGGCGCCGTTTGCGGGAGGAAGGCGTGTCGCCGGTGCGGTCGTCGATGCGGATGGGCAGGCCCATGTCCGCGACGGGCGTGCGCAGGTTGCGCTTGATGTCGGCAGCGAGGGCCTTGAGCGGCGAAATATAGAGTGTGTGCAGCCCGTCATGAGGGTTTTCCGCCAGATCGGCGAGGGTGGGCAGAAAGCCGGCCATGGTCTTGCCGCCGCCGGTGGGGGCAATCAGCAGGGTGGCCGGTTCCTGGGCACATTCCAGCATGGTGTGCTGATGCGGGTGGATGGCCCAGCCGCGGGCGGAAAACCAACTGTGAATGACCTTGGGAAGCTTCGTCATTCGTTCCTTTTAGGGGAAGACCCAAAACTTTTCGAAAAGTTTTGGCAAGAGTTTTCAAAAACTCTTGCTGCCGGAAACGGCTGCGCCGGTCGCCGGGTCAATTCACGATGTCTTCGTCCTTGACGAACATGTTGGCCCAGGCGCGGTCGATCAGCTCGGGGGACATCTGATAGGGGATGCCCTCAAACTCGCAGATCGCGATGATCTGGTCGATCAGGAACACCGGCTGGTAGTTCGCATAGACGTTGTTGATCGCCGGATATTTCTTTTTCAGCAGATGCACCAATGCGCCTTCGTCCAGCGGCATGCCTTTCTTGCGGGCCACCATGGCAAAAATCTTGAGGTAGTTTTCCTGGTCCGGGCCATCGATCTTGATCTTGAAGAAGATCCGGCGCAGGGCCGCCTGATCGAAAATCTTGTTCGGGTGGAAGTTGGTGGAGAAAATCACCAGCGTGTCAAAGGGCACTTCGAATTTCTCGCCCGACTGCAGCGCCAGGATGTCTTTGCTTTCTTCCAGCGGCACAATCCAGCGGTTGACCAGGGATTGCGGCGGTTCCGCTTGGCGGCCAAGGTCGTCGACGATGAAAATGCCGCCGGTGGATTTCAACTGCAAGGGAGCCTGATAGGTGCGGGCCGTGGGGTTGTAGACCAGGTCCAGCATGTCCAGCGACAGCTCGCCGCCGGTGATCACGGTGGGGCGCTGGCACATGACATAGCGTTCGTCGAAACGGCGGCGGCGGCGCAAGGCGTTGGGGTCTTCCGGTTCCTGCTCCACTTCGGTGTGTACGATCGGGTCGTAGACCGTGATCACCTGGCCCGAGTATTCAATCGCGCGCGGCACATAGACGTGATCCCCCAGGGCGTCGCGGATGCCGTTGGAGATTGAAGATTTACCATTGCCCGGCGGGCCGTACATCAGGATCGAGCGGCCCGCGCTGACGGCGGGGCCGAGATGGTCCAGCAGGCTGTTTGGCAGGATCAGATGCCCCATGGCATTGGTCAGCTGGTCGCGGGACACTTGGATGTTGCGGATCGATTGGCGTTTCACCTGCTCGCGGTAGACATCCAGCGGGACCGGCATGGCCCCGAAGTACTCCGACTGGCTGAGCGCATCCAGCGCCCGCGATTTGCCCGCATCGGTCAGCTGGTAGCCCATCTCGTTGCCGCTGTTGGCGTTAAGCGTGCCAGTGGCCTCCAGCAGCTTTTGCTCGCGGGCGATGTCCACCAGTTCCTGGGTGACGGCGCCGGGCAGGCAAATGGCCTCGGCGATTTCGGTGACGTTCTCGACGTTTTTGCGAAAGATGGTCTTAAGCAGGATGTCCCGCATCATCACCAGCGGCAGCTGCATCTGCGCCAGTCCCTTGGGGGCGGGAGGGGCCATCACGGTGAGGTTCTGCATGTTCATGGCGGTGCCTGTCCCTGAGATCGGATCCGTGCCCCGACGGCCGGGGCTTTCAAGGAAACAGACTATTCAGGACTGTGGCAACAGCGGGGCAGAGCTGCAGCAATTCCGCGGAGGCGGCGGATTTCCAGCACAGTTTTATGCTGCGAAGGCCGTCAGCTGCCGAAGAGCGCCGCCAGCGCCAAATAAAGAGCCAGGGTGCCGCCTAAGCACAGGCCCATAGGGAAGCTTTTTCCGGTGTCCCAGCTTTGCCATTGCGGCGCCAGACGGCGCAGGGGGGTGTATTTGGCGATCCGGTGGGCGGTGAACCCAGCCAGCAGGGTTGCGGCAAAGATGATCATCAGCAGCCGCAGGTCGCCAAGCGCAAAGAACGGTGCCGCGGCGCCGGCAAATTTGGCGTCGCCCGCACCCACAGCTCCGGCCGCATAGAACAGGTAGCCCAGACCGATGCCGACCGGCAAGTGCAGCAGGTGCCAGCCGTAATCGGCCCAGCTGGGCATCACGATCACGCCTGCAACAACATAGATCACCGCCAGCAAATCGACGGCCCAGTTGGGAATGCGCATGCCGCGCAGATCCGTCAGCGCAACCGTGTAGCACAGCGGCAGCACAAAGGGCAGGAACCACAGGGCAGCATGGGCCGGGAACTGCATGGATCAGCCGTTCTCCAGTGCCGCCAGCGAGCGCGAAGCTTCTTCAAAATGCTGCGGGTGGGTGTCGATGGCTTCACGCAGCAGGTTCTCGCCAATCTTGACGTCGCCCTGCTTTACAGCCGACAGCGCCAGCGTGTGCAGCAGCAGCGCGCGTTCAGTCTGATCCATCGGGATCACCGGCAGGGTGTAATTCCGCTGAGCGCCGCGGGCCAGAACCAGGTTGTTCTTTGCTGTGAACAGGCCTTGATTCTGGCGGATCGCCTCACCGAACAGCCGTTCGGCGGCGGCGAAATCACCGCGAGTCAGTTTGGAATAGCCCCAGTTGTTCATAACCTTGGCGGGTTTTGTCGTCAGCCCGGTAGCAATTTCATAAAAGCTGTCGGCGCGCTTCCAGTCCTTGCCGGCATCGGCCACCACGGCCTCCAGCCGGTAGCGCTCATAGGTTTCGTGGGTGGGGGGGACCTGATCCAGCTCGGCCTTGGCCGCGTCCCATTCACCGCTGCGCACCAAAGCGCCCGCCAGCTGCACATGGTCCGCACTGGTGGCGCCTTTCATCGACACCACTTTCTTCCAGGCGGCGGTGCCTTCGGTGGTGCGCTTGGCACGGATCAGGGAATGCGCCAGTCCGCGCTGCAGTTCAATCCGGTCCGGGCTGCCTTTCAAGGTGCGCTGGAAATGGGCAACCGCCTCGTTCGGGTCGGCCACTGTCAGCATCACATCGTTGAGATTGCTCTCGTCGATGACGTTTACTTCCTGAAAGGCCCGTTCCACGGTTTCATCGGCTTTCTCCGCGCAAGCCGACAAGACCAGCGCCCCTGCCAGAGAAGCGGATAGAAATAACTGCTGGCGCATTGGTGCGTCCTTTTACTGCTCTGCCTCTGTCATGGTGCCTGGCTGATCAGGTAGCTGCCGCCGCCTTGCCGCACCAATTTATAATCTTGATTTTGAGGGTCAGTATGCGCAGGATTTTCAAGCTTTGCGAGGGCCAGCCTCAAATTATCGCGGATTGCGTCACTTTCGCCATTGTCAAGCGCATAGGCGCGCTGGAACACCTGCACCGCTTCGGCGGTTTTGCCGCGCTCCATCAGCACCACGCCCAGGTTGTTCATCGGTTCCGGCCAGGAGGCGTCCGCATCCACCGCCTGGCGCAGCAGCTCTTCTGCCTGGCCCAGCCGCCTGAGGCCCAGTTTGGCACTGCCCATGCCGGACAGAACCTCAGGCGTCAGCCCGTGGTCAAGGGCGGCGCGGGTGAAGGCGTCGAGCGCCAGTTCATGCTCGCCCGCGGCCATCAGACGGTGGCCGACCAGCAGGCCGTCTTCTGCCTGCTGGCGGTGGTTGCCGCCCGGCGCCCAAGGGCTGCCTTTGTCCTGTTTCAGCCCGCCCGGCGTGCAAGCTGCCGCCAGCGCAACAACGCTGGCGGCAGCAATGCCACGGCAGAGACGGACAGGCCCGGCCCGTCCTGGTGCGTTCATGTTCCTGTTGCCTCAGTTGCCCATATTCATGATGCCCTGCACCGACGGGCCGACCAGAATGATCAGCAGCGGCGGGACTGTCAGGCCCATTGTGGCAAGGGTCATCTTCACGGGCAACTTGTTTGCGGCTTCTTCCGCGCGCATCACACGCTTGTCACGCATTTCCCCGGCATAAACCCGCAGGGCGTCTGCGATCGAGGTGCCAAAGCTGGCGGACTGGATCATCACAGTCACAAAGGAGGAGACATCCTGCACTCCGCAGCGGGTGGCCATGTCCCGCAGGACCTTGTCCTTTTCCTTGCCCGCTTTCATTTCATGCGCGACAACCTCGAATTCTTCGGCCAGATCCGGGAAAGAAGCGTGCAGCTCCTTGGCGACGCGGACAATCGCCTGGTCCAGCGATTGGCCGGCTTCGACACAGACCAGCATCATGTCCAGCGCATCCGGGAACCCGTCGGTGATCTTCTGCTTGCGCTCTTCCACCCGGCGGGTGACCCAGTATTTCGGCAGCATATAGCCGGCTGCACCGGGGCCGATGATGCGGATCGCCATCTGCTGGCTGTCATAATCGATATCGGCCTTCAGCACGTAGACAAAGAACAGCCCCGCCAGCAGGCCCAGAATGCCCAGAGCAAACTGCAGAAAATGGAACAGGCGCACCGAGTCCTTGGAGTGATACCCGGCCTGGCGCAGCTTCAGCTCCATCGCGGAGAGTTCGTCTTCGTTCTGCGGTTCCAGAAAGCCCGCGAATTTCTGCAGCTGCTCGTTGCGGTCGGCCTGGCGCAGCCGCTGCTTTTGCGGTTTGTTCCGGGTTTCGGGCGCCATGTTCTTTTGCAGCTTCTTCAGCGGGTCCTCGGGCTGGTTCAGCAGCAGCGGAACCGCCAGCAGGATCATGAACAGCCCGGCAATGCCAAGCGCCAGGAGCGGGCCGAACTCGCCGAATTGCGATGTCAGGTAATCGTTTATTCCGGTCAGAAATTCCACGGTCCCCTCCTTACACTTTGATGTTGGTCAGCACGCGCATGACGATCAGATTGGCAGTCAGCATCACACCCACCGCAAAACAGGCGGGGATGAACCAGGGGTGGTCCAGCACGCCGTCATAGTAATTGGGATCCTTGACCAGGATCCCGATCAGGCAGAACAGCGGGAAACCCGACAGGAATTTGCCCGACCATTGCGCCTCGGCAGTGATGGCCTTGACCCGGCGGAACAGGCGGAAGCGGGCGCGGATCACCTTGGCGAGACCTGCCAGAACTTCGGCCAGGTTACCGCCCGATTGCTGCTGGATGGTGACGGCAACGGCGAGAAAGCGCATATCTTGCATGTCCAGCCGTTCCGCCATTTCCTTGAGCGATTCACCCACATCGCGGCCATAGGCGCATTCGTCGGAGATAATGCCGAACTCGGTCGCCAGGGGATCATCAACCTCATTGGCGACGATCTGCACCGCCGAGGTGAACGGATGGCCGACGCGCAAGCTGCGCACCATCAGTTCCACCGCATCCGGCAGCTGCTCTTCGATCATGGCCATCCGCTTGGCGGCTTTCTTGTTGACCCAGAAGAACACCGCACCGACGCCGATGATGACCGCCCCCAGGATCCGGACGGGCAGGGGGGCCGAAGTGCCGATGCTGAGGCCGGCGAAGGCTACCGCAGCCAGGGCAGCCATAATCAGGATCAGCTGTTTGGGCGAAAAGGCAATTGCAGCCTTCTGCGCACGTTCCGACAGCAGCGAATAGAGCGGGATCGTTTGCGACTTGGCATGCTGGCCCAGTTCCTTGCGCAGCTGCTCCAGAACCTGTTCGCGGTTGCCGCCCTTCTCCATCATCTCCAGCCGGCGGTTCACCTTGCTGTTCAGGCTGATCGACTTGCCGAAGGTGAACAGATACAGGCCTTCGACCAGGGCCAGAACCCCAAAGAAGATCGCGCCATAAATAAGCGGCTCGGCACTCAGTTGCATCAGCGTGCCTCCATCACGGTGGGCTCATAGATCGACGGCGGCAGATCAAAGCCCCAAAGGCGGAAGCGTTCGGAATAGTGGCTGCGCACGCCGGTGGCGGTGAAATGGCCGATGATCTTGTTGTCCGGTGTCAGCCCGACCCGCTGGAAACGGAAGATTTCCTGCATTGAGATCACATCGCCCTCCATCCCGGTAATCTCGGTGATCGAGGTCATGCGGCGCGAACCGTCCTGCAGGCGGGAGGCCTGAACGATCAGGTTCACCGCCGAGGAGATCTGGCTGCGCACCGCCTTGATCGGCATTTCGATGCCTGCCATTGCAATCATGTTTTCCAGACGCGAAACGCCGTCGCGGGCCGAGTTGGCGTGGATCGTGGTCATCGAGCCGTCATGGCCGGTGTTCATGGCCTGCAGCATGTCGATCACTTCCTCGCCGCGGGTCTCGCCGACGATGATGCGGTCAGGGCGCATCCGCAGAGCGTTCTTCAGGCAGTCGCGGGGGGAGACTTCGCCCTTGCCTTCAACGTTGGGCGGGCGGCTTTCCATCCGGCCCACGTGGGTCTGCTGCAGCTGCAGTTCCGCAGTGTCTTCGATCGTGAGGATCCGTTCGGCATTGTCGATGAAGCTGGACAACGCGTTCAGCGTGGTGGTTTTTCCCGAACCGGTACCGCCCGAAACAATGACGTTCAGCCGGGTCGAAACTGCGGCTTGCAGATAGGCGGCCATCTCTTCGGTGAAGGCGCCGAATTGCACCAGGTCGTCGATACCCAGCTTGTCTTTCTTGAATTTCCGGATCGATACCAGCGAGCCATCCACCGCAACCGGCGGCACCATCGCGTTGAAACGCGAGCCATCGGCGAGGCGGGCGTCCACATAGGGGTTGCTCTCATCGACACGGCGGCCCACAGCCGAGACAATCTTGTCGATGATCCGCATCAGATGCTTCTCATCCTTGAAGGTGATGTCGCTGACCTGCAGCTTGCCATCGCGTTCAACAAAAATCTGCTGCGGGCCGTTCACCAGGATATCGCTGACCGTTTCGTCCTGCAGCAGCGCCTCGAGCGGGCCAAGGCCGGTGACCTCGTCATACAGCTCCTTGTTCAGCTGCTGGCGGTCTTCGCGGTTCAGGACGATGCCTTTTTCCGCCAGAATCTCGGTCGCAATCGTGGCGATCTCGGATCGCAGCTCTGCCTCGCCTGCACGTTCCAGCGCGGCCAGGTTCAGGTTCTCCAGAAGCTCCCGGTGCAGCTGGATCTTAATCTCGCCCAAACGCTCCTTGCGCTTGCGGTCCTTGTCCATCGGCTGCGCCTCGGCGGCCTTGCGCTGGACCGGCCGCCGCAGACTGGCAGCAGGCGCGGCAGCGGCCGTTGCAACCGCAACCGGCTCAGGCGCGGCAGGTTTGGCCGCTTGCTTCTTGTACTTGGAAAACATTAACTCACCCCCGGTTAAGCCGCTCAGGCGGCTTCGGCTTCACTTCGGCCCAGTGCGTGCAGCGAGGCTGCAAGCTTGGCGATTTCTTTGCGCAAGGGATTCTTCGCTGCCGAAACGGCCAGCGGCAGCCCGTGGTCGCAGCTCTGCAGAACCTGCTTGCCGCCATCGGGCAGCTGCAGGTCGATAGAGATGCTCAGGGATTCGGCCATCCGTTTGACCCGGCTTTTGCCGGCAAGGTCGGTGAACTTCGGTGCCCGGTTCAGGGCAAAGCGCAATTTCTCGAACGGCAGATCCTCGGACTGCAGCGCCCGTTTCATGCGCAGGGCGTTCTGTGCCGAGCGCATGTCCAGCTCGATCATCGCAAAGTAGACATGCGCCATGTTCAGAACGGTTTCAGACCATTGCACCAGCGTATGGGGCATGTCGACGACAACAAAGTCGAAGTGGCTGCGTGCCATCCCGATCACCCGTGTGATATCTTCGGGCGAAAGCAGATCCAGCGGCACCAGCTCGGACGGTGCCGTCAGAACCTGCAGCTTTTCCTGGAACGGCAGCAGCGCCTGGCCGAACAGATCCGCGTCCATGCTTTCCGTTTCGCTGAGCATTTCCATCACCACCTCGCGGCGGGGCAGGTCAAGGTAGGTCGAGACCGAACCGTGCTGCAGATCCAGATCCAGCAGGCACACTGTGGGCTCGTCATGTTCGCTGAGCGCTGCAAGCTCCCAGGCCAGGTTAACAGCCATGGTGGTCGATCCGGTGCCGCCTGCCAGTCCGTGACAGACAATCACCGCGCCTTCGCGCTGGCTGCCGGACTGCAGCTGGTGCGGGTTCTGCGCAACTTCCGGTTCCGGCGCCTGCAGCCGTTCGATGGCAGCCTGCAGTTCCTGTTCAGGCAGAGGGTAGGGCACGAATTCGTCCGCGCCCTGGCGCAGCAGCGTATGCAGCGCCGCCGGGGTCACGTCCTCGGCGATCAGGATCACCTTGATGCCGCGCGATTTCGCCTGGCTGATAATCTCTCCCATCAGCGGCAGATCACCCTCATCGGCGCTGTCGATGGCCAGAGCCACAAACTGCAACGGCTCTGCCTCGGTCTGGCCAAAGAAAGCCAAGGCCTCGGTGAATCCCAGATCGCCCCAGGCCTCTCCCAGGACAGCTTCCATGTCTTCGATAAGGAGGTCGAAATTCTGCACGTCCCGGCTGATCGTGCAGGCAACAATCGCAGGTGTGTCTGTTTGCGGCATTCCGCTGCTCATCGCCATCATCCTTGTTCACTTGGGCAGACCGGGCTTTGGGCACAGTCCGCCTCTTGGAAACAATGTCGGTGGCAATCTAGGCGATATTGGGGCCAAAAATCCCCAAATCTGGGGAATTGTTACTGCTTCGTAACCAGCTGGCCGCGACTCTTGCCTACTGCAGCGTGCGCTCCAGCGACTGCTGTTCAGTCAGCGTGGTGGCCGGAACCGCGCTTTCCAAGTATTCGCGATAGATGATCTGGGCGTATTTGCCGTCCAGCACCGTCGGGTGGCGTTTCAGGAAACCGCTTACCTCAGTCACCGTCCGGCGGTTGCGGCGTTCGCGCTCAGGTGTCGGGATCAGCGGCTGGGTTTCGCCGTGCGAGACCACCGCCTCCAGCCGGCTGCGGCTGATGCCGCGCGAAACCAGGTAGTTCACAGCCGCACGGGCCCGGCGCAGGCCGAGGGATTTGTTATAGGCATTGCTGCCGACCGCGTCGGTGTGGCCGAAAACGCGGAAGCGCACTTCGGGGAATTGCTTGATCCAAACCGCCTGACGGTCCAGCACCGACCGTGCCGTCTGATCCAGCCGGGCGCTGTCAAAATCGAAGTTGATCGTCGTGGGCACTTCCTTGGCGAACCGGCTTGCCAATTGGATGGCAAAGCTGCGTTCGCCGCTCATCACCGCCGCATTGTTGAGGGTCGACTCACCAAAGTCTCCTGAGCGGTTCAGCTCACGGCCGGCCTCCCGTTCGCAGGCGGCCACGGCCAGAAGAATGCCGAAAATTGCAGCGGTTCTGATCATTTGTGCCACTCCCTATCAGTCCAGCACGTAGCCGTAAGAGCCATTGAAGTCCTGCTTGGCGACTTCGGCCGCCGGGCCGTTTTTGGTACGGGAGGTGCGCCCGAACAGGAACAGATCCTTTTCGCTTGGCGGTGCAACCCGGTCGGTCGGCAGCGTCAGCGCCTCGCCGCGGGTCGGGGTCACCAGATGCGCGCTGACGATGATCACCAACTCGGTCTGCTCGCGCTGATAGTCGGCGCTGCGGAACAGCGCGCCCAGCACCGGGACATCGCCCAGCCAGGGCAGCTGGGAAGAATTGTCGAGAAATTCGTCGCGGATCAGCCCGGCAATGGCAAAGCTTTCCCCATCGCGCATTTCCACCGTGGTGGATGTTTCACGGCGCGTGAAGGCGTCGATGGTCAGGCCGCTCAGCTCCAGCGCATTGGAGGGGTCGATGGCCGACACGGCGGCATTCAGTTCAAGATTGATTAGATCGCCGTCAATCACCCTGGGGATGAAATTCAGCTCGATCCCGAAGGGTTTGAATTCAACAGTGATGACGCCGCCTTCTTGAGCAATCGGAACCGGGTATTCGCCGCCGGCCAGGAACTTCGCCTCCTGCCCCGACAGGGCGGACAGGTTGGGTTCCGCCAGGGTGCGGACTACGCCCTTTTGCTCCAGTGCTTCCAGCAGCAGGCTGACCTGGACTGAACCGGCGTTGAAGCCGAACAGGAAGGCGCCAGTGTTTTCGTTGGCGGCGGGGATGTTGCCAGCCAGAGAGTTGGCCAGCGCGCCGGATGTGTTCAGTGTGTTGATGCCGCCGGTGCGGCCATTGCCGGTGCCGCCGTTAAAGCCCAGCGAGGCGCTTAGCGATTTTGAGACCGAGCGCTGCATTTCGGCAAAGCGGACCTTGAGCATGACCTGCTGCACACCGCCGACCGACATCAGATTGCTGACCCGTTCCGGTGCATAACGCTCTGCCAGGTCCAGCGCCCGCTGCAGCCGCACTGCGCTGGAGACGGTGCCGGACAGCACGATGCCGTCATTGGCGGTGCGGACTTCGATTTTTTCGTTGGGCAGGATCTGGCGCAGGCGTTCCTTGAATTCGGTCACATCCGCGGCCACCCGCACATCGACATTGGTGATCAGCCGGCCAGAGCCGTCCAGCAGCGTCAGCGTGGTCAAGCCGGGTGATTTGCCCAGTACATAGATAGTGCGGTCGGACAGGGAGGAGATATCAGCAATGCCGGGATTGGCGATGCTGAGCTCAGCAAAAGGGGTTTCGCTTTCAACCACCACGGCGCGGTTCATCGGCACGTCCAGCCTGGATGCCGTGCCTTTTTTCACCACCCGCAAGGATTGCGCTGATGCCCCGTCTGCCTGAGGCATACCAAAAAGCGATAGCCCCAGCAGGGCCGCCGCTACAAACCGTCCAATTGCCATGTGACCTGCCTTTCCGATCACGCCTCAAAATCCGGGTCTTTTTGCCCGCTCTTTCGGGCACTGTGGTGCAGATCCCGAATTATTGCAAGAATCAATGGCTTCGGGGGTGTTCCTGACCAGCGGCCATTGTGGGGCCTGCGCAACAGGCAAAACAGCCGCCCTTCGTTGAAAAGGGGCGGCTGAGCCTGTTAACGGTCTGCGCGGAAATGAAATTCTTAGTTTGTGCATGGGATCGGAATTTCCACAACTTCAGCGCCGCGGCGTGTGCGGATGGTGCAGACTTTTTCCTTTTCCACTTCTTGCGGCGCTTCCAGCGCGCCCAGGCCCAGAAGCGTGCGCTGATCCACTTCAACAACGGAGGCGATGGTGTCATCCCCGGCGCCAACCAGGGCCAGTGACAGCCGTCCGGTGGTTTGCGCCTGTGCCAGGGCGGCGACCTGCCTGGGGTGGGCCGCAACGGTGACAGTGCGGGCGATGATGGCTTCATTGATGTCGCCGCCGGCGCTTTGGTCGACGGCTACCAGTTCCACATTGGTTTGAATCAAACGGGTGACCTCACCGCGGTCGCCGGCCGAACCCGGCATCATGCCGGTCCAATAGACGTCCACTTTGTCGCTAGGCCGCAGGAAGCCCGAAACACCTGAGGAGACATCCACTTTGATTGCAAAGGCGCGCATACCGCGCTGCAGCCGCGAGGTGATGCCAGCGTCTTTGCCAGGTGCCGTGACCTTGATGGCCATGATGGCCTCATCCGTCTCCATGGCGCGCAGCACCACCCGCAGATCATCACCGCTATGCGGCGGAAACAACTCTTCATGGGTGGTAAAGGCACCTTCGGGAATAGCATCTTCGGGCCAGCGCACGGTGCGCACTGCGTCCTGGGATAGCCGCTCACCGTATTTCAAGGGCTTGGTGGCGACAAAGACATCCACCAACGGCACCGCTTCGGCGCGGGCCGCGCGTTCGCGCGCCAGTTCATTCTGATAGGCCGAAATATAGTTTTTGGCCATCATGACAGCACCGCCCGCGAGGGCCACACCGACGATCAGCACAAGTCCGAAAACTGCACGCATTGTGTTACCTCTCATAGATTTCAGCCGGGGCCCCGCGGGGCGGAGCCGGCTGCTGGACAACTAGAACCGCGGCGGCACTGCCTGCCCGGTTGCCTGGCTTACCGCAGGAAAAGCGGGGAAGCCGGCAATTAGCGGGTTTCCGGCATGTCTTAGCCAAAGTTCCAGTTGCTCATAAAGTCTGCCAGCCCTTGGGCTAGGCCAAGCGCGCCGTCTTGCGTCATTCCCGCAATCAATACGGCCAGCCCGATCGCAGCGGCCGCCAGGATAACCCAGTCAACGGTTATCGCTCCGTCGTCACTGGCTATGAATGACCATAGTTTCTTCATGTTGCGGACCTCGCTGCCCGAAGGGGTTCAAGGAACGGGCCAGCCCGTCCTGAGCCGCCCCGTATGCTTAGGATCATTAAGCTTTATGAATGGGGCGTTAATAGGGCGTAATCCTGAGCTTTTTGCCTAATAGCCTGTTAATGTGCGAGGCCAGAAAGGAAGCGTTTTTCGGCATAGAGTTCGTCTTGCTTCCTATTTCCCGAGATCATCAAAATCGGCTGATATCGCCACTGAACTTTACTCGGGATCGGCTTCATTACAGAAGTGCCTAATAAAGGAGGCCGCCCTCCGAAGAGAGCGGCCAGAATTGCTGTGTCGCGGTGCGGATTAAATGCCGCCGCCTGCGATCAGGTCGGCTTCTTGCCTTTCAGGTAGGAGCCGGTGTCACTGGCCAGGGTGGACGCGCCATCCTGAACCGCGGTGTAGACCACGCCGCCCAGTGCGGCGACAGCTGCGGTCAGAACGACCCAGTCAACGGTCACGGCGCCAGATTCGTCTTTGCGGAAGTCTTTGCGGAATTTGGTGAAGAATTTGATCATGGCTGGTCCCTCCAAAGGATTTCTGAATAGGTGTTCTCTCACCGTTGCGTCAGGGTCTGCTCTCTCACCTGCTGGACCACTGACCGGCTTGGGTAGGTACATATGGCCAGTGGAGCATGGCAGGATTGGGGCGAGAATTCGGAATTGGCTGCCCAATTTTAACTTTTTGGCAAGAAACGCACATGTGCGGCAGGGCGTCTGCTGCGGCTAAGCGGAAGAAATCTTGCGGGGTTGGCTGATCTTCCTGCGTACCGGGACTTTTGGAGTTCCAGCCGGTTGAAGATGCAAGCCCGGTCTTTCCCGCAAGGGATTGGAAACGGAAAAGGCCGCCCCCCGAAGAGAGCGGCCCGACTTGCGGTGTCGCGATGCGGCTTAGATGCCGCCGCCTGCGATCAGGTCGGCTTCTTGCCTTTCAGGTAGGAACCGGTGTCGCTCGACAGGGTGGACGCACCATCCTGAACCGCGGTGTAGACCACGCCGCCCAGTGCGGCGACAGCTGCGGTCAGCACAACCCAGTCAACGGTCACGGCGCCGGATTCGTCTTTGCGGAAGTCTTTGCGAAAGCTCTTGAAAAACTTGATCATGGTTCGGTCCCTCCAAAGGATCTCTGAATGTGTAATCCCGCCATCTCGCCAGGGTCTGCTCTCTCACCTGCTCGACCACTGTCCGGCTTGGATGAATACATATAGCCAGTGCAGCGTGGCAGGATTTGGGCTGAAATCCGGAATTAGCCGCCCAATTTTTACTTTTCGGCAATAACTTTCATACCTCGTTGTTTTTGCGTCATTAATTTTTTGTTACCGCAGCGTGTCCCGTGATATTTCAGCGCCAGTCCGGGGCAAATAAGGCGGGTGTGCCAGATTCCGGGGCAGGAATACTGGCCTTCGGGCGCCAATTTTCACAGATTGGAACGAACTGGAACCACAGGCAGGCAGGGCAATGTCATTCGGGAACGCTGTATTGGCGCTGGCAACCTGTGCCGTGCCACTGGCTGCAGTGGCGCAGGAGGTGCAGCCCCGGCCTTTTCCGCAGTTCGAGGCAAAACGCATCAAGCCGCCGGCGCCGGGCACCGGCAAGCGCATTACAATACAGATTGAGCCGGCGCCTGCGCCAGAACCCCTAGCGCCTGCTGCGGTGACTGCCGCAGACAGCGGTGCAAAGCCGGCCGGCCGTTATGGCTGGTTCTGGGATAAGGTTGCGTTTGGACTAGAGGGATCGGGGCCGGGGCGTCTGGATGACGCCTTGCAGGCCTTGAGCGGAGCCAAAGACCTGGCGGCCCCGCGGTTGCAACTGATGCAGGATATTGTGCAGGAACGCGGGGTGCAGATCCTGACCGAAAGCCTGGGCACCGAGGTGTCGCCGGCCTTGGTTCTGGCAGTGATCGCTGTCGAATCCGCGGGCAAGTCCGATGCGGTCAGTTCTGCCGGGGCGCAGGGGCTGATGCAGCTGATGCCCGATACCGCCAAACGTTTCGGGGTGAGTGACGCGCTGGAGGCGCGGCAGAACATTGCTGGCGGTATTCAGTATCTCGACTGGCTGATGGGGGAATTCGGCGGCGATCCGATTTTGGTGCTGGCGGGCTACAATGCCGGCGAAGGGGCTGTGCGCTCGCATCAAGGGGTGCCGCCCTTTGCCGAGACACGCGACTACGTGCCCAAGGTTCTGGCCGCCTATCAGGTGGCGCGCGGCCTGTGCATGACACCGCCGCAGTTTTTGTCTGACGGATGCGTTTTCAGGTTGGGCAAGTAAGGCGCGGTCAGCCGTCTTTCAGATAAGGCTGCAACAGTATCCGGGCGGTTTGCAGCGCGTCGTCTGCCGGGGCAGGGGTGACTGACATGGCGGCCAGGACAATGGCACCTTCCTTCAGCATCAAAAGCTGCCGGGCCAATGCCGCCGGATCAGGCACCCCGGCTGATTGGGCCAGCGCTGTGAAATGGTCCAGCAGCATCTGTTTGTGCGCGCTGGACTGCCGGTACACCGGATGCGCATGGTTCTGAAATTCGGAGCTTGCCTTTACAAACATGCAGCCGGCAAACTCGAGCTTGGCGAACCACTCTCCTAGAGCGGTGAAAACACCGATCAACTGTCCCGCCGGTGTGTCCGACAGCTCCTCCATGCGGCCATAAAGCCAGTTGCGGAAGTTCTCGTCCCGCAGCTGCAGGACAGCAATGATCAGCTCATCCTTAGTGCGGAAGTGCTTGTACATGGAAGTCTTTGACACGCCAATTTCCTTGACCAGTGTGTCCATTCCCGTCGCGTGGAAACCGCTGCGGTAAAACACGTCCAGGGCTTTGCTGACCAATTCGTCTCGTTTGTTCGGGCGCATGATTCATCTCTGTGTGTACCGGTCTGTTCATATTGGCGGAGGATGGGGCAGGCAACTCAGATCAGTTTGACAAGCGAAAGCAGGGCATAACCGGAGTTCTGCCAGCCTGCCAGCCTGCCAGCCTGCCCAGCCGCCTGTCCGCAATGTCTTGAAATGGTGTGTTTTCTGCAAAGTTTTTGTCCTATTCCTGCCGCTGCCGCTATGGTGCAGAAATTGATAGGATTAAGCCGCTTGATTTGGCTTTGAGAGATTGGAGACAGGAATTGGATTTGGGAATTGATCCGGTGGCTCTTGCCGCGGGTTCGCAAGAGGCCACCAGCACATTTGCAATGCTCGGCCTGATCGCTTTTGCCGGGATATTCGGGCGGATGGTGTTTGTCGCATTTGCTCCGGGACTTGCAAAGGTCAACCCGTTCAGGAATTTCTCAGGCCTGGGTTTTGTGCTGCTGGCCGCGGGCCTGTTTGCAGGCGCTTTGTATGTTTCGGGTAAGCAGACCAAGGCGATTGTGCTGTTCAACCGGCATCTGGTGGATCCGGTCACCGTTACCTTGCTTGGCCGCGACAGCTGTGATCCAGCCATGGGCAGTTATTGCGTGGTGGTGTTCGAAGACGGCCGGGAGAAGATCGTCAATTGGTACGATAAGCGCGTTTACATGTATGAAATCGTCAACCCGCCCGAGGGCGCCATCTGGCACACGCAGCGTCCGCGCGCACGGCCTGGGCCTTCTGCCGGGGTTTGACCGCAGACCGGATTTGCAAAGAAAAGGCCCGCCGGAAACCGGCGGGTCCTGATTGTCAGGTCTAATCCGGGATCAGTCCACCAGGGTGGCCTGGGTCGCGCTGCGGATATCGTCTTCGCTGACACCATCCGCCAACTCAACGATCTTCAGGCCGCCGTCCACGACGTCGAGAACACCCAGGTTGGTGATGATCCGATCCACCACGCCCTTGCCGGTAAGCGGCAGGGTGCAGTCCTTCAGCACCTTGCTGTCGCCATGCTTGTTGGTGTGGTCCATCACTACGACTACGCGGCCGACGCCTGCTACCAGATCCATGGCGCCGCCCATGCCCTTGACCAGCTTGCCGGGGATCATCCAGTTCGCCAGATCGCCGTTTTCAGCCACTTCCATCGCGCCCAGGATCGCCATGGCAATCTTGCCGCCGCGGATCATCGCAAAGGACTGCGCGCTGTCGAAATAGGCGGTCTGCGGCAGCTCGGTGATGGTCTGCTTGCCGGCGTTGATCAGGTCGGCGTCCTCCTCCCCCTCATAGGGAAAGGGGCCCATGCCCAGCATGCCGTTTTCCGACTGCAGGGTCACTTCCACACCTTCGGGGATGTAGTTGGAGACCAGCGTCGGGATGCCGATGCCGAGGTTCACATACCAGCCGTCCTGCAGCTCCTGCGCGGCGCGTGCCGCCATCTGATTGCGGTCCCAGGGCATTATGCTTCCTCCTTGGCGGGCGAAAAGACTACTACAGGGTAATCGATGAATTCTCCGGTTTGCACAGGTCGCGAGTCATTTCGTTGCTCTGCGTCACGGTCACAGCGCGTGCAAATTAGCTCAATAATCTCTTGGCGTGTGGCACCTGCCTGACTGGCCCAAACATCTATTTTGTTAGCCAGTTCTTCAAACGACGCGTCTGAGTTATCGTTTAGTTCGCGGATGAAATCTTCGACGGAACGAATTTCTGAGGGAGTCATCAACTGTTCTCCCTTTGACGGACGGTGCGCTGTTCGATGCGTTTCTCGTGATCACCTTGGATGATGCGGTGCACATAGATGCCGGGCAGGTGAATCGAATCCGGATCCAGCGAGCCGGTCGGAACGATCTCTTCCACTTCCACGACACAGACCTTGCCGCAGGTGGCGGCAGGCGCGTTGAAGTTGCGGGCCGTCTTGCGGAACACCAGGTTGCCCGTCTCATCCGCTTTCCAGGCTTTGATGATGGCAAGATCGGCAAAGATGCCTTCTTCCATGATGTAGTCCTCCATGGCGCCGTCCGGGCCGGTGGGGAACTGCTTCTCCAGCTTGCCCTCGGCGATCACGGTGCCGACGCCGGTCTTGGTGAAGAAGCCGGGGATACCCGCGCCGCCGGCGCGCATGCGCTCGGCCAGGGTGCCCTGCGGGGTGAATTCCAGCTCCAGTTCACCGCTCAGATACTGGCGCATGAACTCTGCGTTTTCGCCCACATAGGACGAGATCATCTTATTCACCTGCCGGGTCTGCAACAGGATGCCGATGCCGAAATCATCGACGCCCGCGTTGTTGGAGGCAAAAGTCAGATCCTTGGTGCCCGCGTCCTTGATCGCCTGCAGCAGAATCTCGGGGATGCCGCAGAGGCCAAAGCCGCCCGCGGCGATGAACATGCCGTCGTGAAGCAGCCCGTCGAGCGCTTCAGCAGCGTTGGAATATACCTTCTTCATGGAGTTCTCCCAGTATGCCGGTTGCGGGATTTCTGGCTGCCGGCTGGGGCAGAGTCAATGAATACGGAGACGGGCACGTATTTCTACGGAGAACAGAAAGGGCGAGGCCCCCGCGCCTTCCTGGAGCATTTGCCTGCGGCAGATGCTCTATCAGCCTTGGGCGTGACGCCGCGTTGCGGCGCAAAAGAAAGTCTTGCTGAGAAGCCCGATAAGGCCAGGCCTGCCCTTATCGGATGGAGTGGGTGGCTCCTGCTCCACCGGCGTCGCAATGCGCGATACTGCAGTTGTCAACGACTGCTAAGAAAGGAGCCACCCAATGACAGTTAAAACAGTTGGACTGGATCTGGCCAAGGAGGTGTTCCAGGTTCGCGGGAGTTCCGCGGCTGGCCGCAAGATATTCAACAAAAAGATCAAGCGCGCGAAACTGCCCGCGTTTTTCGAGGCTCTTCCGCGTTGTGTCGTCGGCATGGAAGCCTGCGGCTCCGCCCATTACTGGGGCCGGGAGCTCAGCAGGCTGGGTCATGACGTCCGCCTGATGCCTGCGGCTTATGTCAAACCCTATGTCAAGCGCGGCAAGACCGACGCGGCTGATGCCGAGGCGATCTGCAAAGCGGTCCGCCGGCCAAGTTTAAGCTGGTCCGCGCCAGCGGATTGAACGATCCGGGGAATCGTTCAAAGGCGCAGAACGCGCTTCGTCGAAGTGAAATCCGAAGACCAGCAGGCAATCCTGGCGCTGCACCGCACCCGGGATCTCGCGGTCCGGCAGCGCACGCAGCTGGCGAATATGATCCGCCGC